>WFPZ01000248.1 GCA_015487335.1 Paracoccaceae bacterium | reverse complement strand
GATGCATGCGCGCCACCGGCACCTCGCTGCCCGCCAGGGCCTTCTGGACGCGATACTCCCGATCCACCGCATGGGCCGATTTCAGCAGCTTGCCCGGCGGCTTGCGGCGCAGCACGTAGCGGGCGGAAGGCGTGGACAGCAGGAAGGTGGGGTTCGACTGGCCGGTGGCGAATTTCTTCGCCTCCAGAGGCCCCTCGTAGCCGGGCAGGTTGGCCTGCAGCCAGGCATCCACCGCCGACAGGTCGAGGCTTGCCGCATCATCCCGCATCGCCGCCTCCGCCGCTCATGTCCCGGGCCGCCCTTCGCCGAAGGCAGGCAAACTGCCCCCTTCGAGGCGAAAGCCGCCTTCGCTCGGCCGGTCCCCCGACCCTTCGGCCGGAACGATGTGTCGGCAGGCGGTCATCTGCGATCTCCCGGGCTTGTGACGGCGATGGTAGAGCCGTTTCACGCCATGGCCAACCGCCTTGCACCATTTCCCGGCGCCGGGCCTTGCCAGGGGCCGATTCCGGCGCCGCTCTTCACGGCTTGGAGATCACCTTGATTTCGAGGAATTCCTCGATCCCGAAGCGGCCGCCCTCGCGCCCGTTGCCGGACATCTTGTAGCCCCCGAAGGGACTCACCCAGCCGATGTCGGAGCCGTTGATCCGCACCATCCCGGCACGCAGCCGCGCGGCCACGCGGTCGGCGCGGTCCATGTCGGTGGTCTGGATGTAGGCGGCCAGCCCGTAGGGGGTGTCGTTGGCAATCGCGATGGCCTCTTCCTCGTCATCGAAGGGGATGATCGAAAGCACCGGGCCGAAGATTTCCTCCTGCGCGATGCGCATGTCGTTGCGCACGTCGGCAAAGATGGTGGGCCGCACGTAATAGCCCTTGTTGAAGCCTTCGGGCCTGCCCAGGCCGCCCACCAGCAGGCGGGCGCCTTCCTCGATTCCGGACTGGATGAGGTCCTGCACCTTGTCCCACTGCTGCTGGCTGACCAGCGGGCCGATGTGGCGGCCTTCCTCGGCCGGGTCGCCCACCTTCTGGGCCTTGCCCACCTCGCTGGCGATGTCCAGCACCCGGTCGTAGACGGAGCGCTGCACCAGCATCCGCGTGGGCGCGTTGCACGACTGTCCGGTGTTCTGGAAGCAGTGCCGCACCCCCTGCTTGACGGCCTTTTCCAGCTCGGCGTCCTCGAACACCAGGTTGGGCGACTTGCCGCCCAGCTCCAGCGTCACCCGCTTGACGGTGGCGGCCGCATCGCGCGTCACCGCGATGCCGCCGCGGGTGGAGCCGGTAAACGACATCATGTCGATGCCGGGATGGCTCGACATGGCCGAGCCCACCACCGGCCCCTCGCCGTTGACGAGGTTGAACACCCCGTCGGGCACGCCGGCCTCCTTGAGCACCTCGGCATAGAGCATCGCGTCCAGCGGGGTCAGCTCGGAGGGTTTCAGCACCATGGTGCAGCCCGCGGCAATCGCCGGCAGCACCTTCAGCACCACCTGGTTGACCGGCCAGTTCCACGGGGTGATCAGCCCGCACACCCCGATGGGTTCGCGCACCACCACGTCGCCGTTGCCGAGCGTCTCGCGCCACTCGATTTCCTTCAGCCCCTCCAGCACCCCGTCAAGGTGGCCGATGCCCACCACCGCCTGCGCATTGTGCGAAAGCGTCTTCGGCGCCCCCATCTCGGCGGTGATGATCTCGGCGAACTCGTCGTAGCGGCGCTTGTAGACCTCGCGGATGCTGTGCAGCAGGTCGATTCGCTCTTGCAGGGAGGTGCGCGAGAAGCTCTCGAACGCCTTGCGCGCAGCCGCCACGGCGCGGTCCACATCGGCCGGGCTGCCCAGCGAGATCACCGCGATCTGCTCTTCGGTGGCCGGGTTGATCACCGGAAAGTCCCTGGGTTCGACCGGATCGACCCATTCGCCGTCGATGAAGAATTTCCGCTTTTCGAGGATGGTCATGGCTGGCCCTTTCTGTCCGTCGCCGGCGACTCGGCCGGCTACAATCTGTCTCGTAGTGAATACCAAAGCATGGCAAGTGCAAGCAGCGGCCTGCGCATCAGCATGCCGCCGGGAAAGCGCGGCGTGGGGACCGAGGCCATCAGATCGAAGCGTTCGGCCTGTCCGGCCACCGCCTCGGCCATCAGCCTGCCGCCCAGGGTGGCCAGTGCCACCCCGTGGCCGGAATAGCCGCTCGCGCTCAGGATATTGCCGCGCAGCCGGGCGAAATGCGGCATCCGGTTCATGGTGATCGCCAGCGTCCCCCCCCAGGCGTAATCGATGCGCGTGCTCCGCAACTGCGGGAAGATCTGAAGCATCGGCCTGCGCACCACCGCCGCGATGTCGCGCGGGAAGCGGTAGCCATAGCTTTCGCCTCCGCCGAACAGCAGCCGGTTGTCCTCCGACAGGCGGAAGTAGTTGATCACGAACCTGCTGTCGGCCACCGCGCGGTTGTCGCGGATCAGGGCGCGTGCCGCGGCCGCCCCGAGCGGCTCGGTGGCGACGATGAAATTGTTGATCGGCATCACCCGCGCCGCCACCTGACCGTCAAGCCCGCCCAGATAGCCGTTGCAGGCCAGCAGCACATGCTCGGCACGCACGGTGGCGGTTTCGGTGTGCAGCCGCGCCGGGCTGGCCCCCTCGATCCGCACCACGCGCGAGGTTTCGAAGATCCGCGCCCCGGCCGCCACCGCCAGCCGGGCCAGCACGAAGGCGTAGCGCAGCGGGTGCACATGGCCCGCGCCGATGTCGAGCGCCCCGCCGAAATAGGCGTCCGAGCCCACCAGGTGGCGGATCTCCTCCTGGTTCAGGGGGCGGATCCCGTCATAGCCGTACTCCTCGTTGAGCTTGCGCACCCGGGCATGGGTATGCGCCACCAGGCGGCGGCGGTGATCGGCATGGATGACGCCCTCGGCAAAGCCGCAGCCCATCTCGCCCTCGTCGCACAGGCTGCGCACCATTCCCACCGCCTCCAGCGACAGATCCCACAACCGGCGCGCCGCCTCGCGCCCGAGCATCGCCTCCAGTTCGGCCTGCTCCAGCCGCTGGCCGGTGCCCACCTGCCCGCCGTTGCGCCCCGAGGCGCCGAACCCCACCCGCTGGGCCTCCAGCACCACCACGTCATAGCCGCGACGCGCCAGGTGCAGCGCCGCCGACAGCCCGGTATAGCCCGCCCCCACTACGCAGACATCGCAGCGCAGATCGCCCCGGGCCGAGGCAAACGGCCCCGGCGGGCGGGCGGTGGCGGCATACCACGAGGCGGGGTATTCGCCGGGCCGGTCGTTGGCGGTGAGGATGTCGAGCCGCGCCATGGCTCAGCCCGCCTTCATCAGCCCGTCTTCGCGCAGCTTCGCCAGCGTCTCGTCCAGCGACTGCACCGCGCGCTCGATCAGAAGGTCGATCTCCTCCGGCGTGATCACCAGCGGCGGGGCGACGATCATCCGATCGCCCACGTGACGCATCACCAGCCCGTTGGCGAAGCAGCGCTCGCGGCAGATCAGCCCCACGGTGCCGGCGGGGCTGGCGAAGGGGGCGCGGGCCGCCTTGTCGGGGGTGAGGGCGATCGAGGCCATCAGCCCCGACAGCCGCGCCTCGCCCACCAGCGGGTGATCGACCAGCGCGCCCCATCTTTCCGCCAGATGGGGCGCGGCCACCTCGCGCACATGCTCCACCACCCGCTCTTCCTCCATGATCCGCAGGTTCTCCAGCGCCACCGCCGCCGAGACCGGATGGCCGGAATAGGTGTAGCCGTGGTTGAACTCGCCCGCCCCGGCGATCACCCCGGCCACCTCGTCGCTGACCAGAGAACCGCCGATCGGCGCATAGCCCGAGGACAGCCCCTTGGCGATGGTCATGATGTCGGGGCGGATGTTCCAGGTCTGCGAACCGAACCAGTTGCCGGTGCGCCCGAAGCCGGTGATCACCTCGTCGGCGATCAGCAGGATCTCGCGCTCGTCGCAGATGCGCTGGATCTCGGGCCAGTAGCTTTCGGGCGGCACGATCACCCCGCCCGCGCCCTGCACCGGCTCGGCGATGAAGGCGGCCACGCGGCCCTCGCCCAGCTCGTCGATCTTCGCCTCCAGCTCGCGCGCCCGCAGGAGGCCGAACTCCTCGGGCGACATCTCGCCGCCCTCGGCGTACCAGTCGGGCTGGCCGATATGCACCACATCCG
>WFPZ01000247.1 GCA_015487335.1 Paracoccaceae bacterium | reverse complement strand
TGAGCTTTTCGCCTGAGATTCGCAATTGCAGGGCGCATTCAGGCCGGTTATAGAGCCCCGGCAAGGCACCCGTAGCTCAGCTGGATAGAGCGCTGCCCTCCGAAGGCAGAGGCCAGAGGTTCGAATCCTCTCGGGTGCGCCATTTCCTCGCAGGCGGTTTGCGCTGCGCGCCCTGCGCGGCAGGGCGGATGTCTCCGCACCACTCCGAACGCAGGCCTCCCCGTTTCATCTGCCAGAAAAAAGGCGCCGGAATGCGGCGCCCTGGGGAATATGGCATTTTTTTTCGGGTTCTCTTCGTGCCCTTATTCCAGCCGGCGGAAGCCTTGCCCGGTGGCCCCGGTTCGCGACTTGCTCCGGCGGCTCAGGCCTTCCAGGTGCGCACCGGTCCGCTGTCCATGTGCACGAAGTTTGAGCGGTAGTATTTGCCAACGCCGCCGGCGCGGGTGGCAAGGGCGGCCTTGGCCATCTGGCTGACGGTGCGCGACTTGAGGCGCAGGTCCGCCGCCTGGCCGCGAATGTGGTAGGATTTCTTGGCCACCCGGCGTGAACGGCGCCGCAGCATGGCGTTTGTCCGGGCGGTGCGGTAGCCCGAGAGCAGCAGGTAGGGCTCGTTGGTTTCCAGAAGGTTGTGGGCGGCGGCCACGATGTCGAAGTTGCGCGGATCCATGTCCAGCGTCTTGTTCTCGCGCCAGTCGCGCATGAAGTAGTTGATCTCCTTCAGCGCTTCCTTGATGTATTCACCCTCGATCCAGTAGATCGTGTCGATGCTTTCCCCGGTGCGGCTGGAGTACATCCGCAGGCGCCGGACATCCCCCGCGCCACGCAGGAAACCCGGCACCTTGGCGTAAACAGGTGCCGCAGTCAGGGTCGTTGCGGCGAATGCGGTCAGCAGCGCGCGCCGCGTCATGACGTTGGATTTGGTCTTTGTCATGGTGTCTGCGAGTGCCCCGTCGTTCTTAAAACTGCGTCCACGTATCTTCGCGGTAGCTGTATGCCCCATCCCCAGGCGCGCCCGATTATTGCCACATTCATCTGGAGAGACCAAGGGATTCTTTACCATTTTCGTGGCCAATCCATTGGAATCGGCGGAAAATTGCCAACCGGCCGAAATCGTGCTGCTCGCCGCCCGTTCCCCTTTCCACCGTTGCCGCTCTGCGACACCTGCCGCAGATGTTGGATGCGACCTCATGGATACTGCATTTCTGCCATTTTTCACGTATTCTCTTGGTGTTGTCAGTACCGTAGCAGGTGCCCAAATGTCCGATCCGGTTCAAAACTCCCGCCGCCGTTTCATTGCCACGGCCTCGGCCTTCGGGGCAGTCTCCTGGCTTGGCTTTCCCCTTTCGGCCCGCGCGGGCATCAGCGCCTTCATGCAGGCGGTGGCCGAAGCGGCCGCCGGCGACGGAGAACTGGCCAGCTTCTACCGCGAAAACGGCTATGCACCGGTATGGACGGGGCGCGGCGGCAAGGCACGGGCGCGCCGGCAGGCGCTGTTGCGGGCGCTGGAAGGGGCGGGCGACCACGGGCTTCCAGCCAGGCGTTATGACACCGAACTCTTGAGCGCGAATTTGCGCGCGGTGCGCTCCGAGCGCGACCTTGGGCGCATCGAGGTGGAACTCAGCCGCCTCTTCCTGCACTACGCCCGCGACATCCAGAGCGGCATTCTCGAGCCCCGCAAGGTGGATCGCGAGATCGCCCGCAAGCGGCCGTTGCGCGACGGGGCGGTGACGCTGGCGAATTTCACCCGCTCCTCACCTGCCGCCTACCTGCGCCAGCTGCCGCCGCAAACGGCCGAATACGCCCGGCTGATGAAGCACAAGCTGAAACTGGAGCGGGTTCTGGCGCGCGGCGGCTGGGGGCCGAAGGTGCCGGTGCACAAGCTGCAGCCCGGCGACAGCGGGGCGGCAGTGGTGGCGCTGCGCAACCGGCTGATCGCCATGGGCTTCATGCGGCGTACGGCCTCGGCCAGCTATGACGCAAGGCTGAAGGCGGCGGTGCAGCGCTTCCAGCTCAGCCACGGGCTTGCCGCCGATGGAATCGCCGGCAAGGGTACAATCACCGAAATCAACGTCCCGCCCGAAAAGCGGCTGGCCTCGATCATCGTGGCGATGGAGCGCGAGCGCTGGCTCAACCTGCCGCGGGGCAACCCCTACATCTGGGTCAACATCCCCGATTTCCGGGTCAAGATGTTCGAGAACGGCAAGGTGATCTACGATACCATCTCGGTGGTCGGCAAGAACACCTGGGATCGCAAGACGCCCGAGTTCTCCGATCAGATGGAATACATGGTGATCAACCCGTCGTGGTATGTCCCTCGCTCGATCGCGGTGAAGGAATACCTGCCAATGCTCAAGCGGGATCCCAACGCGGTGCGCCAGCTGGAGCTGACCGGAAGAAACGGGCAGGTGGTGCCGCGCTCTGCGGTGGATTTCTCGCAGTATGACGCCTCCAACTTCCCCTTCAGCTTCCGCGAACCGCCCAGCCAGGGCAACGCGCTGGGGGTGGTCAAGTTCATGCTGCCCAACCGCTTCAACATCTACCTCCATGACACCCCGGCTAAGTCATTGTTCCGCTACGAGAAACGCGATTTCAGCCATGGTTGCATCCGGTTGCAGAAGCCCTTCGAGTTTGCCTATACGCTGCTGTCGCGCCAGACCGCCAACCCGAAGGAATTCTTCCACACCCGCCTGCGCACCGGCAAGGAAACCAAGGTGGATCTGGTCCGCCCGATCCCGGTGCATATCGTCTACCGCACCGCCTTCACCACGGCCAAGGGCGACATCGAATTCCGTCGCGACGTCTATGGCCGCGACGCCAAGGTTTTCGCCGCCCTGCAAAAGGCCGGGGTGGTGCTGCGCGCGGTTCAAAGCTAGATCAGGGGCCGGACGGGCGGGACGCGCCCCGCGCTGGAGGCACGAATGAACGGCCATGAAATCGGGCAAATCGCGCAAGCCCTGGGCTTTGCCGCCGAGGGCAACCTTTCACTGAAGGTCTCGCGCCTGGCCGAGCCCGCCGAGGCCGGGCCGGAAGACCTGGCCGTGGCGTTGGAGCCGCGCTATGGCGAGGGGCTGGCCGCGGGCCGGGCGCGCGCCGCCATCCTGTGGCCCGGCGCCGACTGGCGCGCGCTGGGGCTGGAGGCGGTGATCTTCGTCGAACGTCCGCGCCTCGGCTTGGCCGCGCTCACCGCCCATTTTGACGCGCCCGAAAAGGCGCCGGGCTGGCCGGGCATTCATCCGCTGGCGGCGGTCGACGAGGGGGCGGAGCTTGGGGTGGGCGCCCAGGTCGGGCCCTTCGCCGTCATCGGCCCCGGTGTCAGGGTCGGGGCGCGGGCGCGCATCGGCGCGCATGTGACGATCGCCGCCGGCGCGGAGATCGGAGACGACGCGGTGCTGCATCCCGGCGTTCACATCGGCCGGCGGGTGCGCATCGGGAAACGGTTCTTCGCCCATTCCGGCGTGGTCGTCGGCGCCGACGGCTTTTCCTTCGTCACGGCGGAAAGGTCCCACGTGGAGGAGGTGCGCGAGAACCTGGGCTCGGAGACGGCGGCGGCGGGCAGCGGCCAGCCGTGGCTGAAGATCCGCTCGCTGGGCGGGGTCGAGATCGGCGACGACGTGGAGATCGGCGCCAATTCCAGCGTCGATGCCGGCACCATCCGCCCCACTCGGGTGGGCGCGGGCACCAAGATCGACGCGCTGGTGCAGGTGGGGCACAACGTGCAGGTGGGGCGCAACTGCCTGCTGTGCGCCCATGTGGCGGTGGGCGGCTCGGCGCGGCTGGGCGACAACGTGGTGCTGGGCGGTCAGGCGGGGGTGGCCGACAACATCCGCCTGGGCGACGGGGTGGTGGCGGGCGGCGCCACCAAGATTCTGTCCAACGTGCCCGCCGGGCGGGCCCTGCTGGGCTATCCGGCGATGAAGATGGAAAACCACATCGAAAGCTACAAGGCGCTGCGCCGCCTGCCGAAGCTGTTTCGTGATGTGGCGCGGCTGAAGAAATCTGTTTCAAAGACCGGCGATAACGACTAAACGACGCTCAGGAATTCGTGAGGGAGGCCATGGCGGAGTCGGTCAGGGACAAGGTAATCGCGATCATCGCCGAGCAGGCGGTTCTCGATGTCTCCGATGTTTCCCCCGAGCAGACCCTCGAAGATCTGGGCATCGACAGCCTCGGGCTCGTCGAGGCGATCTTCGCCATCGAGGAGACCTTCGACATTCAGGTTCCGTTCAATGCCAACGAGCCCGAGAGCAGCGGGTTCGACATCTCGTCGGTGGCCGCGATCATCCGCGCGGTGGAAAAGCTCGTGGCAGAACAGGTCGCATGAGGCGGGTGGTCATCACCGGCGCGGGCACCATCAACGCGCTGGGACATTCGGTTCCGGCAACGCTGGAGGCCATGGCCGAGGGGCGCTGCGGCATCGGCCCGCTGGATATCCGCGACGTCGAGCGCCTTTCCATCCGCATCGGCGGGCAGGTGCGCGGCTTCGAGCCGGAGGCGCATTTCAACCGTCAGCAGATTTCGCTCTATGACCGGTTCACCCAGTTCACCATGCTGGCCGCGGCCGAGGCGATGGCCCAGTCGGGGCTGAGCTTTTCGGGTGAGCTTGCGGCGCGTTCGGGGGTGGTGCTGGGCACCGCCGGCGGCGGCGTGCAGACCTGGGACGAGAACTACCGCGCCGTCTACGAGGCGGGCAAGAACCGGGTGCACCCCTTCGTGGTGCCCAAGCTGATGAACAACGCCGCCGCCAGCCATGTCTCGATGGAGTACAATCTCAAGGGGCCGTCCTTCACCGTGGCCACGGCCTGCGCCTCGTCGAACCACGCCATGGGGCAGGCCTTCCACATGATCCGCTCCGGCATGGCCACGGTGATGGTCACGGGGGGCTCGGAATCGATGCTCTGCTTCGGCGGGGTCAAGGCCTGGGAGGGGCTGCGGGTGATGTCGAAGGACGCCTGCCGCCCGTTCTCGGCCAACCGCAACGGCATGGTGCAGGGCGAGGGGGCGGCGGTCTTCGTCTTCGAGGAATACGAGCACGCCCGCGCCCGCGGCGCCGAGATGCTGGCCGAGGTGGTGGGATTTGCCATGACGTCCGATGCCGCCGACATCGTGATGCCCTCGCGGCAGGGGGCGGCGCGGGCGATGGCCGGGGCCATGGCCGACGGGGGCATCAACCCCGAGCAGGTGGGCTACATCAACGCCCACGGCACCGGCACCGCCGCCAATGACAAGACCGAATGCGCCGCCGTCTCGGACGCTTTCGGCCAGCATGCGGATGCGCTGATGATCTCTTCCACCAAGTCGATGCATGGCCACCTGATCGGCGGCACCGGCGCGGTGGAGCTTCTGGCCTGCATCATGGCGCTGCGCGACGGCATCATCGCGCCCACCATCGGCTATCAGGAGCGCGACCTGGAATGCGCACTTGACGTGGTGCCCAACGAGGCGCGCGAGGCGAAGGTGGAGGTGGTGCTCTCCAATGCCTTCGCCTTCGGCGGCTTCAACGCAGTGCTGGCACTGCGTGCCGTCTGAGGGGGCGGCCCGGCCCGGTTACTGCTGCACCGGGGGCACGTTTTCCGCATTCCAGGCCGAGACTGCATCAAAGGCGTCTGTGAAGCCCTTGAGAGACATGGCCAGGACCACCTCCGAATCGGGGGCGGCCAGCGGCACGATGCGCACCCGTGCAACCTTGCCGTTCTTGTAGGCAGTCACGTCTTCCTCGGTCAGGCCTATACGGGCGAAACAGCCCTGGGTGGTGCAGTAGGTGAAGGGATAGGCCAGCGTCTTTCCGTCATCGACGCGGATGGAGACCTGCTCGGTCAGCAGGGTTTCCAGCGGCGTGGCGATAGTGGCCCCGGCTGCCGCCGGCTGGCCGGGCGGGAAGGGAAAGAGCGAGATCTCGGCCACCGAGTTGCCCTGATCGTCCTTCATGAGCTGGTAGAGCTGGCAGGGATCCTTGCC
>WFPZ01000246.1 GCA_015487335.1 Paracoccaceae bacterium | reverse complement strand
TTGCCGCGGTAGCGCTTGCCGTTGCGCTGGATGCCGCAGATCTTGTCGAAGAAGGAGCTGAGGATGCGGGTGTAGGGGTTGCGCACGCAGGTGAAGGCATAAGACCTGTGCGCCCGGACATTGGCCTCGATCACCGGCTGGCTGGCCTCGATGGCCCATTTGTGGATGCCGCTGGTGGCATCGTGGATGTCGCCGTCGAAGAACTTGCCGTGGTCCGAGTAATACATGATCTGCCCGATCGTCGAGCAGGCGCATTTGGGAACCACCCGATAGACGACGCTTTCGCTCTCGGTCATCCAGGTTCCGGGAAAACCCATGTGCTCTCTGGCCTCCTTCATGTCGATGCCGGGGGCAAGGCTGGCGGTTTGCGTTGAAAAAGGAAACAAATCCTGTTTTCTCAACGATTCTTCACGTTATCTATGCGAACAATCCGCCGCGCAATAAGGTTTTGGTTTCCTGAATGGCAAAAATCGCATTCATCCTTCTTTGCCACAAGGACCCGGATGCGGTCATTGCCCAGGCCAGGCGTCTGACTGCGGCCGGCGACTGCATGGCGATCCATTTCGACGCCCGTGCCGACGCCGAAGATTACCGGCGCATCCGCAAGGCCCTGGCGGACAATCCCAACGTCACCTTCGCGCGCCGGCGCATCAGGTGCGGCTGGGGAGAATGGAGCCTGGTGCAGGCCACGCTCGAGGCGGTGAAGGCGGCCGAGGCGGATTTCCCGCGCGCCACCCATTTCTACATGCTCTCGGGCGACTGCATGGCGATCAAGTCGGCTGAATACGCGCATGAATTCCTCGACCGCGAAGATGTCGATTACATCGAGAGCTTCGACTATTTCGAGAGCGACTGGATCAAGACCGGCTTCAAGGAAGAGCGGCTGATCTACCGCCACTATTTCAATGAACGCCGCCACAAGCGGCTGTTCTACGCGGCTTACGAGCTTCAGAAGCGGCTGGGGCTGAAGCGGCGAATCCCGCAGGATCTGCAGATCATGATCGGCAGCCAGTGGTGGTGCCTGCGCCGGCGCACCATCGAGTGGGTGCTCGATTTCTGCCGCCAGCGGCCGGACGTGATGCGCTTCTTCCGCACCACCTGGATTCCCGATGAAACCTTCTTCCAGACCCTCGTGCGCCACCTGGTGCCGGCAGACGAGATCAGGACCCGCACCCTGACCTTCCTGATGTTTTCCGATTACGGGATGCCGGTCACCTTCTACAACGATCACTACGATCTCCTGCTGAGCCAGGATTTCCTGTTCGCCCGCAAGATCTCGCCCGAGGCGGAAGAGCTCAAGGCGCGGCTGGGCGAGCTTTACGCCGCCCGCGGCGTGCAGTTCCGGATTTCCGGCGAGGGGCGCAGCCTCTACCGGTTTCTCACCAGCCGGGGGCGGGAGGGGCGCCGGTTTGCGCCCCGCTTCTGGGAAAAGGAATCGACGATCGGCCGCGAGCGCGAGCTGCTGATCATTGCCTGCAAGAAGTGGCACGTGGGCAAGCGCCTGCTGGAGCGCATCCGTGCCGTCACCGGCCTGCCCGCGCTGGAGTATCTGTTCGACGAGGAAGACACCCCCATGCCCGATCTGGGCGGCATCCAGAAGACGATGGCCAAGCGCACCCGCCACCGCCGGGCGCTGGTGCGGATGCTGTTCGAATATCACGGGACCGACCGGCTGATCTTCTGCCTCGACCCCAACAACATGGAGCTGCTGCGCGATTTCTACACCGACCGCTCCAGAACCTGCCTGCTGCACGTGGAATGCGAGTTCACAGACGAATACCTGCTGGGCCACGCCCGCCGGGTCGGCCTGGCCGGAGAGCGCACGCCGCCCGAAACCATCGCCCGGCTGCTGCCCACCATCCGCGCCGACGTGTTTCACGAGGCCGACCGGATCAGGGATGCCAATTTCCCCAACTTTCACGAAATGCGCGAAACCGCCACACCGGAAGAAAATGCCTTGCCGCTGGCGAAATTTCTGGACATCACCGAAGAACAGGCGCGAGAGATCGCCGCCACGGAACATCTGTTCGCCGACTGAGGGAGATCATGGCCTATACCTACGACGATCAGAACATCTTCGCCAAGATCCTGCGGGGGGAGGTTCCCTGCAACAAGGTTCTGGAAACCGAACACAGCCTGGCCTTTCGCGACATCAACCCGCAGGCGCCCGAACATGTGCTGGTGATCCCCAAGGGCCCTTACGTGAACTATGACCATTTCGCCACCGAGGCCTCGGACGAGGAAATCGTCGATTTCACCCGCGCCATCGGCCGGGTCTGCACGCTGATCGGGGTCTGCCCCCAGGATGGCGGGCTGGGCTACCGGATGATCGCCAACGCCGGCGAGGCGGGGGTGCAGGAGGTGCCGCACCTGCACGTGCATGTTCTCGGCGGCCGGGTTCTGGGGCGGATGCTGCCGCGGCAGGGCTGAGCGCGCCTCTTCAGCGCCCCGTGGTGAGCGCGAGAAAGACGTCTTCGAGATGGGGTTCTTCGGTGGCCACGTCGCGGATGCGTATCCCGGCCGCCGAAAGCGCCGAGAGGATCTCCTCGGCCGGGGTTTCGGTGCGACGGTAGTGGAAGGCCAGCGCCCCGTCCTCGCGGCGCTCCATGCTCACGCCGGGCGGCAGGTCGGGCTCCGAGGCGGCGGGGGCCTCCGGCTGGATGACCAGGGTCTTGGCGTCCATCCGGCCCACGAGGGCGCGGGTTTCGTCCTGCACCACCACCTCGCCATGGTTGATGATGGCGATTTCGTCGCACATCTCCTCGGCCTCTTCCAGGTAATGGGTGGTGAGGATGATCGTGGTGCCATGCTCGCGGTTCAGCCGGCGCACGTTGTCCCACAGCATCTGCCGCAGTTCGATGTCGACGCCGGCGGTGGGCTCGTCGAGCACCAGCACAT
>WFPZ01000245.1 GCA_015487335.1 Paracoccaceae bacterium | reverse complement strand
CCCTTGGACATGAGGCCGAGAATCTCCAGCTGCCGCCAGTTGATGTATTTCTCCGACCACTTGCACCACAGATCGGGGTTTTCGCTGACCCGGGCGTAGTAGGCCTTGTATTCGCGGCTGGCGGCGTAATGCTGTCGCCTTTCCATTTCTTCGGCGGATTTCTCGACAAAGGTATTGAGGAATTTCGCATGCAGCAGGCAGCCCGAGGCCTTCTCGCCGCCCCATTCGTCATAGACGAGGTTCAGCCCGCGCGGCAGCAGCATATGGGTAGAGCTGACATAGGCATATTTGCGGTGCCACTTGACCAGCGGAATCTTGTTGAGTGCCGGCGCATTTGCCGGAGCATCGGCAAAGAACACCCGCGCCCGCGGCCCGCCCTGTATCCACAGGTTGCGGAAGCGGCCGTTGCGGCTGATCATGTAATTGCCGCTGTCGAACCAGGCGGCGATCTCGAACGGATTCTGCCCCTCGGCATACTCGTGTTCGTCAATCCGCCCCTTGGGATACATGTCCAGCAACATCGCACCGAAGGAGCGGATGGCGGAGGCGTCCAGCCAGTCCGTCAAGGCGCGGATCGGGCGGGTGTCGCAGAACGGGTAGATGAAGAACTCGTCCACATCGACCACCAGCGTCCAGTGGCCGTGGCCGTAGCGCCCCTGCAGCCAGTTCAGCCAGTCCACCCCGAAGCGCGAACGCTTGTAGCTGGCGGTGGTGTGCCACAGCGAAATGTCCGGCTGGCCCAGCAGATACTCGCGCGAGCCGTCGTCGGAATCGTTGTCGACGAAGAAGAAATGGTCGATCCCGAGATCGCGGTAGTATTTCAGGAAATAGGGCAGCCTCACCCGCTCGTTCCGCAAGGTGGAAAACAGCAGGACATCGCCCTTCGCGATGGCCGCGGTATTGTCCTGCAGACAGCTCAGCTCGCGCCGCTTGCGGAATGCGCGGATCAGCCAGCGCTTGCGCTGGAGCCTCAGGCCATATGACTCGATCACGCCCAAACCGGTATCGTCACCCTTTCCGCCCGGGAGTCCGGGGCCGCGCGGCCGTCATGTCAGTTGCAGGACATGATCGAAGTGCTCTTGCCATGTGGGAAGATGCATGCCCGCCGCCCTGGTCCGCCTCTCACTGTCCTTTGCCCGGAACCTGTCTGCCAGTTTTCTGATCTTTGTTTCCCATAGATACATGTCGGACACGTTTACGTAAACGGGATAATCTCCGGCAAACTCTTGATATACCGGCAATGTATTGCAGATCACCGGCACCCCGAGCGCGGCCGCCTCGGCCACCGGCAGGCCGAAGCCCTCGGCGAGGCTGGGCATCAACAACCCGGCCGAGCCCCGAACAAGGGCGCTGACGGCACCGTCCGGCAGGCTGCCCAGCTCGTGCACATTGACCGGGCCGGCCTCGAGCCTGCGAAAAAGCGCCTCGCTCTTCCAGCCCCGCCGGCCGACCAGGTAAAGCAGAGGCCCGTCGCCCGCAGCCGCCAGCCGCTCCCAGATATCGAGCAGGAACATGAGGTTCTTGCGCGGCTCAAGCGTGCCGAGCGCCACGAAATGCGGGCGGCTTCGGTCAAGCCCGGGGGGCAGATCCTGCGGGCGCGGGATGGCGGGGGAAACCCCCAGATGCGCCACCGCCACCTCCGGCACCCGCCCGGTGGCGGCAAGATGGGCCTCGATGCGCCCGCGGGTGTAACCGGAATTGGCGATGATCAGATCCGCATGCCGCCCCGCCAGCCGCAGCTTGCGGGCAAAGGAATCCACGGTGCCCGCGCGCTGAAACTCGGGGTGGTCCAGCGGGATGGTATCGTGGATGAAGACCGCCATCGTGGCACC
The DNA here is from genome assembly GCA_015487335.1 of Paracoccaceae bacterium. Taxonomy (GTDB): domain Bacteria; phylum Pseudomonadota; class Alphaproteobacteria; order Rhodobacterales; family Rhodobacteraceae; genus S012-89. The sequence continues at coordinate 2,053 of WFPZ01000245.1, read as the reverse complement.
GGGGTGGGCGGCAACGGCCGAAAACACCTCTTCGCCGAGGTTGCTGTGGCCGACGTTGAGCCAAGCGATGCCCGCAGGCAGGTGCCGGCCCAGCAGCCGGGCAAGCCCGCCACGGCGGGCGCGACCCACGGCGAGGCGGCGCAGATCGGCCTCGGCGCGGCGGCGCAGCGGAGGGTGGCGGCGCAGCAGGGCCGAAACCGCGTCATTCGCACCCCAGGGCGCCTCGCCCTTCAGCCGCCGGTGCAGCGCGCCCGCCCCGGCCTGGTCCAGCAGGTAGTGGCCGCGCCCGGTTGTCACCAGAGCATAGAGCGGGGAGGGCTCTTCAAGCAGGCGTTCCAGATAGGCCATCTCCACCCGGTCGATGCCGGTGAGGGCGCCGCGCCCCACCCTCGACACCAGCCGCGTCAGATCGAGGCAGCGGGCGGGAGGATCATTTCTCGTAATGGCCATCTTGATGCCATCTCCAGGCATCCGCGATCATCGTCTCCAGCGAAGAGCGCACCGCAGACCAGCCCAGCTCCTGCTCGGCGCGGCGGCTTCCCGAAACCAGGCGCGAGCAATCCCCAGGGCGGCGCGGACCTTCGACGACGGGCAACTCCCGCCCGGTGACGGAACGGCACTGGTCGATCACCTCGCGCACCGAGAACCCCCGCCCGGAGCCGAGGTTGAAGGCGCGGCTTTCCCGGCCGTCCTCCAGCCACTTCAGCCCCAGAAGGTGGGCATCCACCAGATCGCTCACATGCACGTAGTCGCGAATGCAGGTGCCGTCGGGCGTGGGATAGTCGGTGCCGTGGATCGTCAGCGCCTCGCGCCGGCCCTCGATGACATCGAGCAGCAGCGGAATCAGATGCGTCTCGGGGCGGTGATATTCGCCCACCTCGGCCTGCGGATCGGCGCCGGCCACGTTGAAATAGCGGAAGATCACGTGGCGCAGCCCGTGGCTGCGGCCGAAATCGCGCAGCATTTCCTCGATGGCCCGCTTGGAGGAGCCATAGGCGTTGGTGGGCAGCTGCGGGCTGTCTTCGTCGAGCACCACGTTGTCCTGCTCGCCATAGGTGGCGCAGGTTGAGGAAAAGACGAACCCCGGACAGCCGGCCGCCACCGCCGCCTCGATCAGGAAAAGCGAACCGGTGACGTTGTTGTGCCAGTATTTCCCGGGGCTGGCGAAGCTTTCGCCCACCTGGCTCAGCGCGGCGAAATGCATCACCGCCACCGGTCGATAACGCGCGAACACCTCGTCAAGGCGCGCCCTGTCCAGCAGATCCCCCTTCTCGAGGGGGCCGAACTTCACCGCGTCTTCCCAGCCGGTGGAAAGGTTGTCGTAGGTGACGGGCACATAGCCCGCCCGGCGCAGTGCCTTGCAGGCATGAGAGCCGATATAGCCGGCACCTCCGGTGACGAGAACATGTTTCAACGCCATGCCGCCCGCGACTTACTGAGCGGCACTGGGGATCGAGACCATCTCGCGCAGATATGCGGCAAACTCGTCGCGCAGCTCCTCGCGGGCCAGCCCGAAGGCGACGGTGGCCTGCAGGAACCCGGCCTTGGAGCCGCAATCGAAGCGCTGCCCGCGGAAGCGGTAGCCATAGACATTCCGGCCATTGCGGATTTCCTCGGCGATGGCGTCGGTCAACTGCAGCTCGCCCCCGGCGCCGGCCTTGATGCGGCTGAGGTTCTGCAGAACCTTGGGCGAGAGAATGTAACGGCCGATCACCGCGAGGTTGGAAGGCGCGGCCTCGGGGGCGGGCTTTTCCACCATCCCCTTCACGGAAACCATCGCGCCCATGTCTTCCCTCACATCCAGCACCCCGTAGGCGGAGGTGGCCTCTGGCGGCACCTCCATGGCCGCCACCATGGAACCGCCGGTTTCGGCATGGGCCTCGACCATCTGCTGCAGGCAGGGTTTTTCGGCGGCGATCACGTCATCGGGCAGGATCACGGCGAAGGGCTCGTTTGCGATCAGACGGCGGGCGCACCACACCGCATGGCCCAACCCCAGCGCCTTGTGCTGGCGGATATAGGCGATGGCACCGCTTTCCATGTTGGTGCTCTT
>WFPZ01000244.1 GCA_015487335.1 Paracoccaceae bacterium | reverse complement strand
GAGTAGGAGGACGAGATGAACATCGGCGACGTGGCCCGGCTTTCGGGCATCCCGGCGAAGACCATCCGCTACTACGAGGACATCGGCCTGATCCGGCCGCTGCGCGGGCCCAACGGCTACCGGACCTTCCGCGAGGCCGATCTGCACAAGCTGGCCTTTCTCGGGCGGGCCCGGTCGCTGGGCTTTTCCATCGAGGACTGCCGCAACCTGCTGGCGCTCTACGAGGATCAGTCGCGCGCCAGCGCGGACGTGAAGCGCATCGCCGAGGAGCACCTCAAGCGGATCGATCAAAAGCTCGAGGAGCTGGCCGAGATGCGCAAGACGCTCGCCCACCTGATCGAGGCCTGCGCCGGCGACCACCGCCCGGATTGCCCGATCCTGGCCGGTCTGGCGCCGGACGGGCCGCAGGAGGAGGCGCCGCGCAACTCCGCCTGAAGGTCCGGGCGGCCCGACGAAAAAGGCGCGCCCCGCGCCGCCACGCCCCCGCGCATGGCGCGGGGGCGTTTCTTTTGCGCAGGGCAGGGGCGCCGGCTGCTGGCCCCATGTCATTGACAGCCCCGCCTCTTTGAGGGCTGATTGCTGCAACCAGGCAAGGGAGGCATTCATGAGCTGGGTATTGGCGATCGATCAGGGAACCACGTCGAGCCGGGCCATCCTGTTTGATGCGCAGATGAAGCCCCGGGCCATGGCCCAGCGGGAATTTCCCCAGCATTTCCCCGATTCGGGCTGGGTGGAGCACGACCCGCAGGACCTGTGGCAGAGCACGCTGGCCACCTGCCGCGAGGCGCTGGAAAGGGGCGGCGTGACGGCGGGCGAGCTGGCGGCCATCGGGATTACCAACCAGCGCGAGACCACCGTGGTGTGGGAGGCGGTGACGGGCCAGCCCATCCACCGCGCCATCGTCTGGCAGGACAGGCGCACCGCCGGCATCTGCGCCGCCCTGCGCGAGGCGGGCCACGAAGAGATGATCTCCGAGCGCACCGGGCTGCTGCTCGACCCGTATTTTTCCGCCACCAAGGTGAAGTGGATCCTCGACAACGTGAAGGGTGCGCGTGCCGCGGCCGAGGCCGGCCGGCTGCGCTTCGGCACCGTGGACAGCTGGCTGATCTGGAACCTCACCGGCGGGAGGGTGCATGCCACCGACGCCACCAATGCCGCGCGCACCATGCTCTACGACATCCGCAAGGGGCGCTGGGACGAGGAGATCTGCGCCCTGCTCGGGGTGCCGCTTTCCATGCTGCCGCAGGTGCACGACTGCGCCGCCGAGTTCGGCACCACCGAAGCCTCGCTGCTGGGGGCGCCGGTCCCCATCCGCGGGGTGGCGGGCGACCAGCAGGCGGCCACCGTGGGCCAGGCCTGTTTCGAGCCGGGGATGATGAAATCCACCTACGGCACCGGCTGCTTTGCCCTGCTGAATACCGGCGACGAGCTGGTGCGCTCGCAAAACCGGCTTCTGGGCACCATCGCCTACCGGCTGGGCGGGCGCACGAGCTATGCGCTGGAGGGCTCGGTCTATATCGCGGGTGCGGTGGTGCAGTGGCTGCGCGACGGGCTGGGAATCATCAGCCGCGCCGCCGACACCCAGCGGCTGGCCGAGGCCGCCGACCCGGCCCAGCAGCTTTACCTCGTGCCGGCCTTCACCGGGCTGGGCGCGCCCTACTGGGACGCCGAGGCGCGCGGCGCGATCTTCGGGCTCACACGCAATTCGGGCCCGGCCGAGCTTGCCCGCGCGGCGCTGGAAAGCGTGGGCTTCCAGACCCGCGACCTCATGGAGGCGATGCGCGCCGACTGGCCCGGCGGCAGCGGCGGGGTGCTGCGGGTGGACGGGGGCATGACGGCCTCGGCCTACACCATGCAGTTTCTGGCCGACATCATCGGCGCGCCGGTGGACCGGCCCGAGGTGGCCGAAACCACCGCCCTGGGCGCGGCCTGGCTGGCGGGGATGCAGGCCGGGCTCTACCCCGACAGCGAAGGCTTCGCCCGCGCTTGGGCGCTGGAGCGCCGCTTCGAGCCGCAGATGGATGACGACAGGCGCGAGGCCCTTTACGCGGGCTGGAAGGACGCGGTCTCGCGCACCCTGAGCCGATGAGCGGCGGGGGCCGGTTCGTCCTTGCGCCGCCGCCGCGGCCCTCGGTCGCGGTGGCCGGCCGGGCCGGGCGCTTCGCGGTGCGCCGCATCTGGTGCGTGGGGCGCAACTATGCCGCCCACGCCCGCGAGATGGGCAATGACGAGCGCGAGCCGCCCTTCTTCTTCGGCAAGCCGGCGGATGCGGTGGTGGACAGCGGCGCGCGGCTGCCCTTCCCGATGGCCACCCGCGATCTGCACCACGAGGCCGAGCTGGTGGTGGCGATCGGGAAGGGCGGCGCCCGGATATCGCAGGCCGGGGCCATGAGCCATGTCTGGGGATATGCCTGCGGCCTCGATCTGACGCGCCGCGACCTGCAGGCCGAGGCCAAGCGCATGTCCCGGCCCTGGGACATGGCCAAGGGCTTCGACCGCTCGGCCCCCTGCGGCCCGCTTACCCCCGCGCCGGAGGCGGGCGCGGTGGAACGCGGCCGCCTGCGCCTGACGGTGAACGGCGCCGTGCGTCAGGAGGCGGGGCTATGCGAGATGATCTGGCCGGTGGCCGGGATCATCGCGCATCTTTCGGCGCTGGTGGAACTGGCCCCGGGCGATCTGATCTTCACCGGCACCCCGGCCGGCGTGGGGCCGGTGCGCCCGGGGGACGCGCTGAGGGTGGAAATCGACGGGTTGGTTCCGCTGGACGTATCCGTACGTGAAGAGGGCGCCTCAACCGATTGATATTCGGCCATCTTGTGGCGCCCTGCGATGGGGTCGCGCAGCCAATCCCGTGGCCCGTTTCCCCGGTGTCATGGCAAATCCTGCTTTCGCCGGGGCCGCGCCCGGCTTCAGCCTTCCGCCCAGCGGGCCAGGGCCTTCTCCAGATCGCCGAAGCCGGTGAAGCGGCGCTCGTGGGCCAGGCCGAGGCGGGCGGCGCATTCGCGGGCCCGGCGGTCGAGCTCGGGGTCTTCGCTCTGGGCCAGGTGGACGAGCTTTTCGTAATTGCCGAAATAGGTCTCGCGCAGTTCGGGGTGGCGGTCGAGCCCAAGCGGGCGCCACACGAAGGCGTCGAACTGGCGCACCAGGAAATCGGTGAGGTAGAAGGCGGCGATTTCCTCTTCGCCATGTTCCTCGAAGCGCGCCAGCCCCTCGTAGAAGGCATAGCAATGGGGGCCGGGCACCAGATCGACCCCGAGCTCGCGGCAGGCGGCCTGCAGCTGCCCGCCGGTGCCGCAATCGGCATAGACCACGTGGATGGCCTGGTAGTCCCCGCGGTGGCGTTGCACCAGCTCGCGCACGCCGGGGGTGATGCGCTCGGGGTGGTTGTGGAGGATGGCGGGCAGGCAGGCCAGATCCATGTGATCCCAGCCGTTGGCCCTGATCAGGGCAAGGATCTCGCGCGCCAGCGCCCCGCAGGCGATCAGCAGGATGCGCCCGCGCGGCCGGCCCACGGACAGGCCGGTTTCGGTCAGCGTGGCATCGTCCGGGGCGCCGCCCCGCTTCATGAGGCCGGCGCGAGGCGCACCGCGGTGCCGTAGAACAGCACTTCCGAGGCGCCCTGCTGGATGGTGGAGGTTTCCATGCGGACCGCAACCACCGCGTCGGCCCCCAGCGCGCGGGCCTGTTCGACCATCCGGTCATGGGCCTGTTCGCGGGCGCCGGCCAGCAGGGCCGCGTATTCCCTGACTTCGCCGCCCACCAGGTTGCGCAGCGCGGCCACGATGTCCGAGCCGATGTGCTTGGCGCGCACCGTGGAGCCGCGCACCAGCCCGAGGATCTCGGCCACCTCGCGGCCGGGCACGCCGTCGGTGGTGGTGACGATCATCTCACTTCTCGATGTTGTCATAGTGGTCGTCCTCCCGGTTGCGCAGCCGCTC
>WFPZ01000243.1 GCA_015487335.1 Paracoccaceae bacterium | reverse complement strand
TCCAGCCGGCGGATTTCGTCGCGCAGGCGGGCCGCTTCCTCGAATTCCAGGTTCTCCGCGGCCTTCAGCATCTCGGCCTTCAGCGCCTCCAGGTGCGCCTGCAGGTTGGCCCCCACCAGCGGCTTGTCGACGGTGGCGGTGACGCGGGCCATGTCCACGTCGCCCTGCCAGACGCCGGCCATGATGTCCTCGACGTTCTTGCGGATGGTCTCGGGCGTGATGCCGTGCTTGCGGTTGTAGGCGATCTGCTTTTCGCGCCGGCGGTTGGTTTCGGAAATCGCCCGCTCCATGGAGCCGGTGACCCGGTCGGCATACATGATGACGCGGCCCTCGGCGTTGCGCGCGGCCCGGCCGATGGTCTGGATCAGCGAGGTTTCCGAACGCAGGAAGCCTTCCTTGTCGGCGTCCAGTATCGCCACCAGCCCGCATTCGGGAATGTCCAGCCCCTCGCGCAGCAGGTTGATGCCGATGAGCACGTCGAAGGCGCCAAGGCGCAGATCGCGCAGGATCTCGATACGTTCCAGCGTGTCGATGTCGGAGTGCATGTAGCGCACCCGGATGCCCTGTTCGTGCATGTATTCGGTGAGGTCCTCGGCCATGCGCTTGGTGAGGGTGGTCACCAGGGTGCGCAGGCCCTTCTCCGCAACCCGGCGCACTTCGTCAAGCAGGTCGTCCACCTGGGTATCCACGGGGCGGATCTCCACCTGCGGGTCCAGCAGGCCGGTGGGGCGGATGACCTGCTCCACGAAGACGCCGCCTGATTGTTCCAGCTCCCACGGCCCCGGCGTGGCCGAAACGAAGATGGACTGCGGGCGCATGGCGTCCCATTCCTCGAATTTCAGCGGCCGGTTGTCCATGCATGACGGCAGGCGGAAGCCGTGTTCGGCCAGCGTGAACTTGCGCCGGTAGTCGCCGCGGTACATCCCCCCGATCTGGGGGATGGTCACATGGCTTTCATCGGCGAAGACGATGGCGTGGTCGGGGATGAATTCGAACAGCGTCGGCGGCGGCTCGCCCGGGGCGCGGCCGGTGAGGTAGCGCGAGTAGTTCTCGATGCCCGAGCAGGTGCCGGTGGCCTCGAGCATCTCGAGGTCGAAATTGGTGCGCTGCTCCAGCCTCTGGGCCTCCAGCAGCTTGCCCTCGTTCACCAGCTGGTCGAGGCGCTCGCGCAGCTCCTTGCGGATGCCGTCGATCGCCTGCTTGAGGGTGGGTTTCGGGGTCACGTAGTGAGAATTGGCATAGATGCGGATATGCTCGAAACTGTCGGTGCGCGCGCCGGTAAGCGGGTCGAACTCGGTGATGTTCTCCAGCTCTTCCCCGAAGAAGGACAGCCGCCAGGCGCGATCTTCCAGGTGGGCGGGCCAGATCTCGAGCACGTCGCCGCGCACCCGGAAGGTGCCGCGGGCGAAGGCGGTATCGTTGCGGCGGTATTGCTGGGCCACCAGATCGGCGATGATGGCGCGCTGGTCGTACTCGCGGCCCGCGTGCAGATCCTGGGTCATGGCGCCGTAGGTCTCGACGCTGCCGATGCCGTAGATGCACGACACCGAGGCCACGATGATCACGTCGTCGCGCTCCAGCAGCGCCCGGGTGGCCGAGTGGCGCATCCGGTCGATCTGCTCGTTGATCTGGGATTCCTTCTCGATGTAGGTGTCCGAGCGCGGCACGTAGGCCTCGGGCTGGTAGTAATCGTAGTAGGAGACGAAATATTCCACCGCGTTGTCGGGGAAGAAGGCCTTGAACTCCCCGTAAAGCTGGGCGGCCAGCGTCTTGTTGGGGGCAAGGATGATGGCCGGGCGCTGGGTTTCCTCGATCACGCGGGCCATGGTGAAGGTCTTGCCGGTGCCGGTAGCCCCTAGCAGCACCTGGTTGCGCTCGCCCGCTTCGATGCCTGAAACCAGCTCGGCAATCGCGGTGGGCTGGTCGCCGGCGGCCTCGAAATCCGTGTGCAGCACGAAACGCTTGCCGCCCTCCAGCTTGGGGCGGTTCTTCACATCGGGGGCGGGGGCGTGAAGCGGCGGCACGTTCATGGGTGATTCCTTTCTGCCGCTGCAAGAATGGTTTGCGGAGATTCGCTTTCAACCCCCGGCGTGGATATCCGCCCCGGTGGCCATCGAAAAGGTAAACAGGGGGTTGCTGCTATAAGTAGAAATATATGCAATTTCCCGCAACCTATGGTATATTTTTCCTTGCATGGGCACCGGAACACCCCTACGGTGAAACGGCAAGCAGCAGAAACGGCTGCCGACCGCGGGTATCGCACCCACCCCACCCCTCGCTCCCTGATGCCCCGGTCGGCAGCCACTTTGCCGCCCGGAAAGGCGCGCATGACCGCTTGCCATGGGGGTGAAACTTTCCCATAACGCGGGCAGTCAGACGGAGGTTCCGGACATGCAGGCGCGCATCTATCAGCCATCGAAATCGGCCATGTCCTCGGGCATGGCCAAGACGAAAAACTGGGTGCTCGAATTCGCCCCTGCGCAGCCCCGCGGGATTGATCCGCTGATGGGATGGACCAGCTCTCGCGATACCCAGTCCCAGGTCCGACTGCGTTTCGACAGCAAGGAAGCGGCGCTGGATTACGCCAGGGAGCACGGCATCGATGCCGTCGTTCTGCCGCCCCACAAGCGCCGGCCCAACATCCGCCCCGGCGGCTATGGCGACAATTTCGCCGCAAGCCGCCGCATCGCCTGGACGCACTGAGGCGGGGCCGGCAGAGGCCGGCGGCGCTGGCCGGAAAATTTCGACGGAAAACCGCGGGCCGGACGTAAGATCCGTTGCAGGCGCTTCGGGCGCGCAACGGAAAGGACGGCCGGTCATGGTTTCGCAAGCGACGATCGCGCAGATCAAGTTCGGCTACGGGCTGGGCGGGAAGGCCCCGCAGACGGCCGCGGATATTCTCGCGCGCCTTGGCGGCCCGGACCGGGTGAGAGAAAAATACCCCGTGGTTCCGCTTGCCCGCGCGGTGGAGCTGGCCCGCGCCCTGGCCCGCGCCCGCAAGGGCGAAAAGGCCGGCAAGGGCGGCGCCCGCGCGCAGCTGAAGGCGGCCCGGCGCGAGATCGACGCCGCCTACGGGCAGGGCTTCGTGCACGCCCTGGCGCGGATCGTGGAAACCGACAACCCGTTCTTCGAGCGCCTCACCTGGTTCTGGGCCGATCACTTCACCGCTACGCCGAAGAACGCCTCCTCCCGCGCAGCTGCTCCCGCCTATGTCGACGAGGCGATTCGCCCCCATGTCACCGGCCGATTCGCCGACATGCTCAAGGCGGTGGTCACCCATCCTTTCATGCTGCTCTACCTCGATCAGGTATCCTCGGTCGGCCCCAACTCGGCGGTGGGCCGCAAGCGCGGGGCGGGGCTGAACGAAAACCTTGCGCGCGAGTTGCTGGAGCTGCACACCCTTGGCGTCGGGGCGCCCTACACCCAGGACGACGTGCGCCAGATGGCCGAGCTGCTTACCGGGCTCACCTTCTCGCCCCGCCGGGGCTTCGTCTTTCGCCCCGAAATGGCCGAGCCGGGCGCCAAGCGGATTCTGGGCAAGCGTTACGGCGGCGGCACGCCGCGGCTGGAACAGGTGTTCGAGGCGCTCGAAGACCTTGCCCTGCGCCCCGAGACCGCCCGCCACCTGTGCACCAGGCTTGCCACCCATTTCGTCGCCGACAGCCCCGATCCCGGCCTGGTGGCGGAAATGGAGGCCGCCTGGCGCGCCAGCGGCGGCGATCTGCCGGCGGTCTATGAGGCGATGCTTGGCCACCCGGCCGCCTGGGCCGCGCCGCTTGCCAAGGTGAAGCAGCCCTTCGACTACGTCGCCTCGGCGCTTCTGGCGCTGGGCTTCAGCGGCGAAGAGCTTGCCGCCCTCGAACGTCGCGACATCCGCCGCTACCTGTTCGAGCCGCTCAAGGCCATGGGCCAGCCCTTCATGGGCGCCCCCGGCCCCGACGGCTGGCCCGAGGAGGCCGAGGCCTGGATCACCCCGCAGGGGCTGGCGGTGCGCATCGCCTGGGCCGATGCGGTGGCCCGGCAGGTGGCCAGCCGGGTGGGCGATCCGCGCCGCTTCGTGCGCCGGGCGCTGAATGATGCGGCAGGCGAAGATCTGCTCTTTGCCGCCCGCGCCGCCGAAACCGAGGCCGAAGGGGTGATGCTGGTGCTCGCCTCGGCCGAGTTCAACAGCAGATAGGAGCCATGGGATGAGCCTGCACACCCCGACCCGCCGCGGCATCCTCAGGTCTCTGGGCGCGCTGGGCTGTTCGGCCGCCGCCTGGCCGCTGACCACCGCCGTCACCTTCGCCGCCGCGCCGACAGATGCGCGGCTGGTGGTGATCGTCCTGCGCGGCGGGATGGACGGGCTCGACGTGCTGCGCCCGGTGGGCGACCCTGCCTTCGCCGCCCTGCGCCCGACCCTGGCCACGGGCGAGGCCCTCCCTCTGGGTAACGGCTTCTTCGCCCTGCATCCGGCTCTGGCCCCCCTGTTGCCGCTGTGGCAGGCCGGAGAGCTGGGTTTTGCCCATGCCGTGGCCACCCCCTACCGCGACAAGCGCAGCCATTTCGACGGGCAGGACGTGCTGGAAGCGGGCACCGTGCCCGGCGCCCCGGGCGAGGCCTTTCGCGACGGGTGGCTCAACCGGATGATCCGGGCCGTGCCCGGCATGCGCGGCGAAAGCGCCTATGCCATCGGCCGCGAGAACATGAAGATTCTCGCCGGCGCGGTGGAGGTTTCCAGCTGGGCGCCCGAGATCCGCTTTCGCCTCACCCCGCAGGCGGAACTGCTGCTCGAGCGGCTGTATCGCGACCATCCGCTGTTCATGAGCGCGCAAAGCCGGGCCGTGCGGCTGATGGCCGAACTGGAAACGGAAGGCGGGTTCGGCGCGCCGGAGGAAGAGGTCATGGGGATGGGCGGGGGCGGCCGGCCACGCCCGCGCGGCGATGCGGCGCTGGCCGCTTTCGCGGCCGGCCGGCTCAATGGCGAGGCGCGCATCGCCGCGTTTTCGCTTTCGGGCTGGGATACCCACCGCAACCAGGCCACCGCCCTGCCCGGCGCGCTGGCGCGGCTGGCGGAGGTGATAGAGACCCTGCGCCAGGGGCTGGGCGGGAACTGGGGCCGCACCGCGGTGCTGGCAATGACGGAATTCGGCCGCACGGTGCGCGAGAACGGCACCCGCGGCACCGACCACGGCACCGGCGGGCTGATGCTGATGGCGGGCGGTGCGCTGCGAGGCGGGCAGGTTCATGGCCGCTGGCCGGGGCTCGACGAGGCCAGCCTGTACGACCGCCGCGACCTGCTGCCCACCCGCGACGTGCGCGCCTACGCCGCCTGGGCCCTGCGCGGGCTGTTCGGGCTGGAACGGGCCGTGCTGGAGGACGATGTCTTCCCGCTGCTCGACATGGGGGATGACCCGAAGATCGTCCTGTGAATGGCCCCCGGCCAAGGGAAACTCCTGCTTCTTCCGTCCCGAAATACTCGCGCGCGGCAGATGCGGCCTGCGAAGCGCCGGTTTCTCTTGATCTCGGGCCCGGCCTCGACCAAAACACCGCCAGCGGTCCCTTAGCTCAACTGGATAGAGCAGCCGACTTCTAATCGGCAGGTTGAGGGTTCGAGTCCTTCAGGGACCGCCACCTGCCACCAGGGCTTCCGTCTCGCGCCGCAGCCGCAGGGCGGTCAGGGTCTCGTCCAGCTCCACGTCTTCGTAGCGCAGCACCTGGTCGGCCTTCACGGCACGGCGCAGGCGCAGCCCGCCGGTGAGCCCCAGCGGAAGCGCCCCGGCGCGCAGCGAGGCGGAGGCCGGGCGCAGCTGGCCGGCCACCGTGTAGCCGCCCTCGCCATCAAGCATCTCGCCCGCGGCCATGTCGCGCTTGGCCACCGCCACCACGTCGGCGCGGAACTCGCGCGCCGTGCCGGTGGCCTCGCCGCGCAGCCCGACGCTGGCCACCGAAAGCCCCAGCTCCAGCCCGATCAGGTGCCAGCGCCTGTAGGCCGCGAAGTAGCGGCCGCTGTCGTCGGTGGCCACCTTGTATTCCTCGAAACAGCGTGCCTGATAGTCGTTCACGGCCCGGATCACCACCCACACGCCCATGCGGATGTCATGGGCGATCTCGCGGCCCCGGGCATCGAGGCTGTTGAGCACCTCCACCATGCCGGGGCCCTCCAGCACGCCTCCCTCGGCGCGCGGGCGCATGAGGTTGGGCAGATCGTCGATCGAGCCCGAAGGGTAGGCCAGCCCCGCGGCCGGGACATCCAGCCCGCAGGCATTGGCAATCGCCGCGCTTTCGATGGCGGGCTTGGTGCCGTCGAGGAAGGAGTTGAACATCTTGGGGTTCAGCCGCCCCGCGGCGGCCTGTTCGGGGGTCAGGCCCCAGTGCTCCCAGACGGTTTCGGGGGTGGAGAAGCGGTATTCCGGCCTCCATTTGTGCCCGCGCCCGGCGGCGGCCACCTCGAAGCCGCAGGTGCGCGCCCAGTCCACCAGCTCGCAGACCATGGCCGGCTGGTCGCCATAGGCCATGGAGTAGATCACGCCGCCCGCGCGCGCCCGCGCCGCCAGCGCTGCGCCGCACAGGGCGTCGGCCTCGACAGTGGCCGAGATCACGTGCTTGCCGGCGGCGAAGGCGGCCAGCAGGTGCTCGACCGCCACTACCGGGTTGCCGGTACACTCGACGACGATCTCGATCCCGCCGTGGGCGATCAGCCGCGCGGCATCGTCCAGCAGGCAGGTGGCGCCCGTTGTCAGGGCGGCGTCGAGCGAGGGGGCCTCCAGCCGTTCGGGGGGCCAGCCTGCCAGCGCCATGTTGGAGCGCGCCTGCGCCACGTCCAGATCGGCGACCCCCACCACATGCACCCCCGGCAGGCGCAGCGCCTGGCCCAGGAACATGGTGCCGAACTTGCCCGCCCCGATCACCCCCAGGCGCAGGGGGCGGCCCTCGTCCTGGCGCTGTTGCAACTGGCTGAAAAGGCTCACGTCCCGTCACCCCCTGCCCGGGCCGAGGACGATCACGTTGCGCCGGGCGGCGCCGCTTCGGGTGTCGGCGATGGCCTCGTTGATCTGCTCCAGGGGCCAGCGCCCCGAGATCAGCTCGTCCAGCTTCAGCCGCCCCTGCCGGTAGAGATCCACCAGCCAGGGAATGTCGCGCGCCAGAACGCAATCGCCCATCTTGGTGCCCACCATGCCCTGGCCGAGGGCGGCGACGATCACCGGCTCGTATTGCGCCGTCTCGCCCGAATGGGGCATGCCCACCATGAACATCCGCCCCCCCGGCGCGAGGTAGCGCAGGGCGGTCTCGAAGGCCGGGATGGCTCCCACGGTGACGAGCACCGCATCCGCCCCGCGCCCCGCGGCGCGGCGGGCCGCCTTCCAGGGCGCGGGTTCGGTGGCCAGCACCCCGTCGGTGGCGCCGAACTCGCGGGCAATGGCCAGTTTCTCCTCGGTCATGTCCACCGCGACGATCCGCGCCGCGCCGGCAATCCGCGCCCCCTGAATGGCATTGAGCCCGATGCCGCCGGCGCCGATCACCACCACCACCTGCCCCGGGCGCACGCCGGCGGTGTTTACCACCGCGCCCACCCCGGTAAGCACCCCGCAGGACAGCAGGCAGGCCGCGTCCAGGGGGATATCGTCCGGGATCGGGGCGATCTGGCTGGCATCCACCACCACCTTCTCGGCAAACGCCCCGGTGG
>WFPZ01000242.1 GCA_015487335.1 Paracoccaceae bacterium | reverse complement strand
GCGGGGTGGGCGCAGCAGCTCTGGGCGATCTCGTTCTCATGGTGGGGGAACATCAGATCGTTCCCGCCGCCGTGGATGTCGAAACGCGGGCCCAGAAGCTCGTTGCTCATGGCCGAGCATTCGATGTGCCAGCCCGGCCGCCCCCGCCCCCAGGGGCTTTCCCAGCCCGGCTGGTCGGGGGTGGAGGGCTTCCACAGCACGAAATCCATCGGATTGCGCTTGTAGGGCGCCACCTCGACCCGGGCGCCGGCGATCATGTCCTCCACCGAGCGGCCCGACAGCCGGCCGTAATCCGGGTAGCTCTCCACCTCGAAAAGCACATGGCCCCCCGCCTCGTAGGCATGGCCCTTCTCGATCAGCTCCGCGATCATCGCGATCATCTGCGCGATGTATTGCGTGGCGCGCGGCATGGCGTCGGGCTCCAGCGCGCCGAGGGCGGCCATGTCGTCAAGAAACCACTGCGTCGTCTCTTTCGTGATCGCCTCGATCGGGCGGCCGGTTTCCTCGGCCCGGGCGATGATCTTGTCGTCCACGTCGGTGAAGTTGCGCACGTAGGTGACGTGTTCTTCCCCGTAGACATGGCGCAACAGCCGGTAGAGCACGTCGAACACCACCACCGGCCTGGCATTGCCCAGATGCGCCCGGTCATAGACGGTGGGGCCGCAGACATACATGCGCACGTTCTCCCGCTCCAGCGGCTCGAAGGTCTCCTTGCGGCGGGTCAGGGTGTTGTGCAGCTTGATCGTCGTCATCGGGCGTCCTTCACGCGGGGTGGCTCGCGCGGGCCTTAGCATCTTGATCTGTCAGGGGAAAGGTGACCGGCCCGCGGATATGTCAGCGGGTAATGCAGCAGCGGATGATGGCGCAGCAGGTCATGGACCCTGATTAGCACGCCGGCCCGCACAGGGAAAGACCCGCCGTCTTCTGTCCGGAAATGGCCCGCCCGGCGGGCGGGGGCGGAGAAGAAAATCGGAATTGACAGTCCCCCGGCGCCGTGGCCACCTGCCCGGCGGAGGTGGCACATGGAACTGTCGAGGCGGATCACGGGGCTCACGGGCGGCGGCCCCGACGGATGGGGGCTGTATTTCAAGGCCCGCCGCATGGTGGCCGAGGGCCATGACATCGTGGAACTCACCATCGGCGAGCACGACATCCGCACCGATCCTTCCATTCTCGCGGCGATGGACGCCTCCGCCCGCGGCGGGCACACGGGCTATGCGATGATCCCCGGCACCGACAGCCTGCGCGAGGCGGTGGCCGAGCGGGTGAGCGCGCGCACCGGCGTGCCGACCACGCCGGACAACATCCTGATCACCCCCGGCGGGCAGGCGGCGCTGTTCGCCGCGCACATGGCGGTGCTCGACGACGGCGACGCGGCGCTTTTCTGCGATCCCTACTATGCCACCTACCCCGGCACCATCCGCGCCGCGGGCGGTGTGCCGGTGGCAGTGCCCACCCGCCCGGAGGAAAACTTCCAGCCCCGCCCGGAGGATATCGCCGCCCGCGCGAAAGGCGCGCGCGCCCTGCTGATCAACACGCCCAACAATCCCACCGGGGTGGTCTATTCGCGCCCCACCCTTGAGGGGATCGCCGAGGCCTGCCGGGCGCACCGGCTGTGGCTGATCTCCGACGAGGTCTACGATACCCAGGTCTGGGAGGGCGAGCACCTCTCGCCCCGCGCCCTGCCGGGCATGGCCGAACGCACGCTGGTGGTGGGCTCGATGTCGAAAAGCCACGCCATGACCGGCTCGCGGCTGGGCTGGCTGGTGGGGCCGGAAGAGGCGATCGCGCATCTGATCACGCTGGCCACCCATACCACCTACGGGGTGCCCGGCTTCATCCAGGACGCCGCCGTCTTTGCGCTGCGCCAGGGAGAGACGCTCGAAGAGAAGATAGCCGCCCCCTTCCGGCGCCGCCGGAAGCTGGCCGCACGGGTGCTGGCCGGGCAGAACGCGGTGCGCCCGGTGCCCTCGCAGGGCGCGATGTACCTGATGCTGGACATCCGCGCCACCGGGCTGAGCGGCGAGGATTTCGCCGAGGCGCTGCTGGAGCGCGAGCGCATCGCGGTGATGCCGGGAGAAAGCTTCGGGCGTTCGGCGGCGGGCCATGTGCGGGTGGCATTGACGGTGGAAGACGGCCGGCTGGCCGAGGCGCTGGAGCGGCTGTGCCGGTTTGCCGGAGAACTGGCGGACTGATCCCGCCCACCTGGGGGCGCGCGGCCTGCCGCACGGGAGCATTTCGGGCAAGACGAAGCAGGGGGCAAGCATGGACCACGACGAACTGAACCTCTGGGCGAAGCGGGCCGCCGACTGGGTGCGCGACTATCACGCCGGGCTGCGGGCACGCCCGGTGCGCGCCCGGGTAAAGCCCGGCGAGGTGGCGGCAAGGCTGCCCGCCGCCGCCCCCGAGGCCCCCGAGCCCATGGAACGCATCTTCGCCGATTTCGAGGCCATCGTGCCCGGGGCCTCCACCCATTGGCAGCACCCCCGGTTCTTCGCCTATTTCCCGGCCAACGCCGCGCCGGCCTCGATGCTGGCCGAGCAGCTGGCCACCGGCATGGCGGTGCAGGCGATGCTGTGGCAGACCTCGCCCGCGGCCACCGAGATCGAGCAGGTGATGATCCGCTGGCTGGCCGGCGCGCTGGGCCTGCCGGCGAGGTTTTCCGGCACCATCCACGATACCGCCACCACCGCGACGCTCAGCGCGGTGCTGACCATGCGCGAGCGCGCGCTGGGCTGGGAGGGGGTGCAGAAGGGCCTGTCCGGCGGGCCGGTGCTGCGGCTTTACTGCTCTGACCAGGTGCATTCCTCGGTGGACAAGGCAGCAAGGCTTTCCGGCATCGGCCAGGACAATCTGGTGAAGGTGGAAACCGACGAAACCCTCTCGATGACGCCCCACGCGCTGGAGGCGGCGATCGCCGCCGACAAGGCGGCGGGGCGGGTGCCGGCGGGGGTGATCCTTTCGGTGGGCGGCACGGCGGTGGGCGGCTCGGACCGGCTGGCGCCGCTGATCGAGGTGGCGCGCCGGCACGGGCTGCCGACCCATGTGGATGCCGCCTGGGCGGGCTCGGCGATGATCTGCCCGGAGTTCCGGCCCATGTGGGAAGGCGTCGAGGGCGCCGATTCGATCGTCTTCAACCCGCACAAGTGGCTGGGGGCGCAGTTCGACTGCGCGGTGCAGTTCCTTGCCGATCCCGGCCCCCAGATCCGCACCATGGGCCTGCGCCCCGATTACCTGCAGACCCCGGGGCAGGAGGAGATCGTCAATTTCAACGAGTGGACGGTGCCTCTGGGCCGGCGGTTCAGGGCGCTGAAGCTGTGGTTCGTGCTGCGCGCCTACGGGCTGGAGGGGCTGCGCGCGCGCATCCGCAACCATGTGGCCTGGGCGCAGGAGGCGGCCCGCGCCGTGGCCGCCCTGCCCGGCTTCGAGATCGTCACCGGGCCGGTGCTGTCGCTGTTCACCTTCCGCTACCGCAATGATGCCGCCACCGAGGCGCTTTTGGCGCGCATCAACGACGACGGGCGCATCTACCTGACCCAGACCACCCATCGCGGGCAGTTCGTGATCCGGGTGCAGGTGGGCCAGTTCGACTGCAGCCGGGAGGACGTGATGACGATCCCGCAGGTGCTGGCCGAGCTGACCGGCGCAGGCTGAGCGGGGCCCAGAACGGCACCCAAGCCCCGAACCTGCCCCAAACGGGCAGGATCGCGCACTGCCAAGCATACGGGATTCGGCTCTTGCCTTGATGCGAGCAACTGTTCGCACCTGCCCACGCCCCACTCGGCGCGCCCGTGAGACCGTCATCCATAGATTCCGGCGGTGTATCCGCATCGCCCCCCACTTCAGGAAGCAAAGACAAGTTTCGGAAATCATAGCCATTTCATGCCATGGCCCTTCCGCGAGACGAGGTGAAGACAGCGGCAGGCTGCCGCGCTTCTGCGGGCATGCTCATGGAAATCGATCGCGTGAAAATTCCCCGTCATTGCAATTCTGGAAAATATGTTCTAATCGTCATGAAGGTTTTGCACGCGCGTGCAAATCATGTATCGACAGCACTTCGCTGGCGCGCCATCGGCTTGCTGTTCTGATGTGAAAGACCGAAACCGGGAGGTGAAACAATGCTACATTTCAGAAGAACCCTGACGGCATTGGCGGCAACGTCCATGCTTGCGGCCGGCAGCAGCGCCGTTGCCGAAGAAGTCACGATTTCCGTCTGGGCCAACCAGGGAGCAACCGAGAACTATCGAATCGACGCCATCAAAATCGCGGCAGATCTGCTCGAGCGCGAATACGAGGCCCGCGGAGAAACACTGAAGATCAACGTCGAAGGCAAGGTCTTCACATCCTGGTCCGAGTTCAAGCAGGCGGTCACTCTTGCAGGAGAGGCCGGCACCGCTCCGAACATCGTGGTTTCCAGCCACGGAGACATTGCGCCCTGGGCACAGGCGGGGATCATCGTGCCTGCCGAGGATTACGTTGATCTCGATGCCTGGCCGCTCAACGACATATATCCGAACCTTCTCGAGATCGCCACATACGAGGGTCAGGTCTGGGGCATTCCCCAGGATGCCGAATCGCGCCCGTTCTTCTTCTGGAACGATTACATGAAGGCAATCGGCTACACCGACGAGGACCTCGCGGAGCTGGCCGACAGGGTCAGGGCAGGCGAATACACACTGCAGAACGTGCTCGAAGACGCCAAGAAGATGCAGGATGCCGGGCTGGTCGAACCGGGCAAGGGGTTCTGGCCGCGCCCCACCAAGGGCGGTGACTTCTGGCAGTTCTACATGAGCTATGGCGGTGAGTTCGCCACGGATGATGGCCGGTTGCTGTTTGATCGCGAGGCGATGAAAGGGGCCTACCAGTTCTTCGTCGATGCCGTGAATCTGGGCGTGACGCGCAAGAACCACCTCGGCACCCCCTGGGATCAGTGGCACGGTGCGCTGACCTCGGGTCAGGTGGGAATATGGCATGGCGGCACCTGGCAGTACAGCGAGTGGACGAAGAAATACGGGCTCGACTTCTTCAAGAACGTCACCTTCACCCTTATCCCCTCGGGCGGAAACGAGCGCGGCCGCGCCAACACATTGACCCATCCTCTCGTCTACCTGATCACGAAGCAGGACAGCGAAAAGGAGATGAGCATCGCAGGTGAACTGATCACCATCGCCTCGGAGCCCCGGATCAATGCGCTGCACGCCATCAAGTCGGCGCATCTCGGGATCACCCGCTCGGAGGAGAAGGTCTCGCTCTATGCCAATGACCGCTGGACCCGCGAAGCCACCGAGGTTCTCCTGCCCTATGCCACCGCAGCGCCGAACAACCCCAATTTCGGGCAGTATTTCGAAGTGATGATGAACGGATTGCAGGCGGCCTGGACCGGGCAGAAGACTGTCGAACAGGCAGTGGCCGATGCCGAAAAGGAGCTCAAGGCGGCACTCGGTGACGAGATCGTCTTCAGGTAAGGAACAGGCAACGAAAGAGGCGCCACCGGCGCGCGATGTGCGCCGGTGGCCGACCCGGGGAGGAAAGATGGGAAATTCCAAGCATCTGGGCCTGATTCTGCTGGCCCCCGCGGGCGTGTTCGTCATCCTCTTCTTTCTTGCCCCGGTGGTTCTGACCGCCATCTTCGGCTTCACCAACATGAGCACGGCCACCGGCATTTCGGGCGGTGCCTATGTCGTCAACGAGTCCACCATGCGTGCATTGGGGGAACGTTTCGGCGAGCGGGAACTGGCCGGGCGCCTGCTGCGCAAATCCTATGTCATCGACGAGGCGGGACTGCAGGCCGCCCGGGAGAGCGGCGCCGAACAGGCCACCATCGAGGAATTGCGGGAGAAATATCTGGGCCGGAATTTCGAAAGCCGGCGCCAGATCGAGAGGTTGCTGAAGAAGCTCGACAACCGCCCGGCCAGCATTCGCGCCATCAAGAAGATTGCCGCGAGTTTCGAGCGTTCGGTCGTGAACATCCGCTTCGACAGCCCCGAAGAGCTGGTTGCCGCCATTGAAGGCTACGGCATCGTCCTGAGTGATGCCCAGAGGCAGGCACTGGCCGACGTCAGTTATACCGGCTGGGTGTTCACGACGCAGAACTTCAAGACGATGATGGAGCTTCCCGACACCTGGCGGACCATGGCCAATACCCTGTTCTATGTTTTTTCCACGCTGATCCTGTTCAATACCGGATTTGCGCTGGTTCTGGCCATTCTCACCCATTACATGCCCGAAGGCCCGGCGGGCTTCTTCCGGTCCGTCTGGCTCTTGCCGCGGATCACGCCGCCGGTGCTTTACGTTCTGATGTGGAAATGGCTGGCCTGGGACAACGGCTTTCTGTCCAGAATGCTGGAGCCGCTGGGTATCGCGCCACGCAACTGGCTGCTGGATACGCCTGCCAACGCCTGGACCTTCGTCATTCTGATCAACGGATTTGTCGGTGCCTCCATGGGGATGCTGATCTTTTCCTCCGCCATAAAGGCCATTCCGCAGCCGCTGTTTCATGCTTCCGAAGTGGACGGCGCCAGCCGCTGGCAGCAGATCCGCCACATCATCCTGCCGCAGCTGCGCTGGCCGATCCTGTTCATCACCTCCTACCAGACGCTGTCTTTGCTGACCTCCTTCGAATACATCCTGCTTGCCACCGATGGCGGCCCCGGCGGAGCGACCGAAGTGTGGGCTCTGGCCGCTTACAAGAAGGCCCTCAGCAACTATGGCGGAGCGCTGCAATACGGCTACGGTGCGGCGATGTCCCTGGTGCTTGTGGTGATAGGCGTGGTGTTGTCGCTGATCTATCTGCGGCTGTTCAACTTCAAGGCCCTCACCGAATCCCCGAAGATCGAGCAATAGGAACAGGGCGATGAGTGAAAACTACCGCAAATGGCCGATGGTGCTGTTTCTGGGCGTGCTCACCACGCCGCTGATCCTGATGTATGTCTACCTTTTCGTCGACACGGTGACCAACACGCCACCGGGGGCAATCCTGCCCAACGAGTTCACACTCGAACATTGGCGTTTCCTGCATGAAAACCTGCCGGGTCGTCCTTCGATCTGGCTGGCCACATGGAACACCTTCATGTTCGCCACGGTCACCACCCTGATCGTGCTGGCGGTTTCCTCGGCAGCGGGGTACTCCCTGTCCCGCCTGCAACTGCCGGCACGATCCTTTTTCCTTGGCGGAATCCTCGTTCTGCATGCCTTCCCCACGGTCACGCTGCTGATCGCGATCTTCCTGATTCTGCAGATGCTGGGGCTCTACAACACGCTGATCGGGGTGATCCTCGTGAAGATTTCGCTCGAGCTGCCCTTCGGCATCTGGATCATGAAGGGCTTCTACGACACCGTTCCATGGGAAATCGAGATGGCGGGCATTCAGGATGGCGCCACGCGCTTTCAGGTGTGGCGGATCCTGGTTCTGCCGCAGGTGAAGCCGGCAATCCTGGCCCTGGGGATCATCTCCTTCCTGGCCGGCTGGTCGGAGTTCATCCTGCCGCTGGTGCTGGCACCGGGCAATGACGTGCAGGTGCTTTCCGTCTACCTCGCTGCCCTGATCGCCGATGACAACAACTTCGACATGAACCTGTTCAAGTCGGTGGGCCTGTTCTACGTGCTGCCGGTCATCGTCCTGTTCGTCTTTTTCCAGAACAAGCTCATGAACATCTACAGCGGAGGGACGAAGGGCTGATGCGCATCCTGCTTGAGAACTTCACCAAGAAATTCGGGGATCTGACCGTCATCGACAACATGAACCTCGAGGTGCGCGACGGAGAGATGCTGGCCTTGCTCGGCGGATCGGGGTGCGGCAAGTCCACCACCCTGTTTGCCATCTGCGGCATTCATCGCATCGACGGCGGGCGGATCCTGTTCGGCGATCGCGACGTGACCCACACCACCTCGCAGGAGAGGAACGTCGGCGTGGTGTTCCAGTCTTTTGCCCTCTACCCGCACATGACGGTGGAGCAGAACATCGGCTTTCCCCTGAGGCTGCGCAAGGAACCGAAAGAACAGATTGCACGCAAGGTCGGAGAAATGGCCGAGATGGTGCATATCGAAGAGCTCCTCCAGCGCCGCCCCGGAGAACTTTCGGGAGGCCAGCAGCAACGGGTGGCACTGGCTCGCGCCCTGATCCGCCGCCCCTCGGTGCTGCTGCTGGACGAGCCTCTCGCCAACCTCGATGCGGCATTGCGCCTCGAGATGCGCTCGGAAATCCGCCGGATCCAGCAGGAAACCGGGATCACCGCGATACTGGTCACCCATGACCAGGTGGAAGCCATGTCCATGGCCGACCGGATCGCGATCATGGACGCGGGAAAGATCCTCCAGATAGCCGAGCCCAGGGAAATGTATGAAAATCCCGTATCAGATTACGTGGCGCGTTTCCTGGGCAGCCCTCCCATTTCCTTTCTGGAGGGCAGGATAGAAGATAGCGCTTTCGTCGAGCCATCCACCGGCACCCGCATTCCTGTCGATCCGGAAATCGCTGCCAGTCATGCCGGCCGTGCGGTCAGGCTGGGCATTCGTCCCGAGCATTTCCAGCCCGATGGCGAGGTTCCGATCCCCGGGCGCATTTCCTTCATCGAGATCCAGGGCCGCGAGACACTGTTTGACGTGGAACTGCCGGACGGAACTGTCATCCGTTCGATCCAGAGTGCAAACGAAGAGGCGCGGGTCGGCCAGGAGGTGTGCTGGGGGATCAACGCCAAGAAAATCATGATATTCGACGAGAACGGATTGAAGATTTGACCCTGACAAAGGAATGGCTGCGCCGGTTCGGCTGGCCCGAGACCCTGCTCACCGGGCATCCGCTGGCCATCGCGCATCGGGGCGCCAGTGCCTATGCCCCCGAAAACACCGAGAAGTCCTTTCGCATTGCCGCCGATCTGTGTGCCGAGATGTGGGAGCTGGATCTGCGCCTTTCGGCCGACGGCGTCTGCGTGGTCTCCCATGACGACGACCTCGTCCGCCAGGCCGGCCATTCCCTGAGGGTCTCCCAAACCCCGTGGCATGAGCTGGCCGGACTGGACCTGCCCGAAGGCCAGCGCCTGCTGCGCCTCGAGCAGGTGATTGATCTGGCGCGCAGCTGCGGATGCGGGCTCTATATCGAGATCAAGGACGAGGGTGCCGGACCAGAGGCCTGGCGCATCCTGCAGCAGGCGCGCTTCCGCTTCGCCGCGCTGGCCTCCTTCATGCCGCAGTGGATCGGCTATTTGCGTGCCAGAGGCTGCGACTGGCCGTTGGCGGTGCTTGTTCCGCGCGATACCGATCCGCTGGCCCATGCGGCCGCCGCACGCCCCGACATCGTGCACATCTGCTGGCGGAATGCCTCGAACACCCCGGACAGGCTGCTGACAGGAGGGCTGTTGCGGGATCTCGCCGACTACCAGATCGTCCTGTGGGACGAAGACCGCCCGGAAGTCGTGGAAGAGATCCTGGACAAGCCGGTAATGGGCATCTGTTCGGACCGCCCCGAGATGCTGAAACCCTATCGACAGGATCCGGCACACCCGATCGATGTCGTCTGTCACCGGGGCGCCAACAAGCTGGCGCCGGAAAACACGCTGGAAGCCGCGCGCATCTGTCTCGATCAGAAATTCCAGTATGTGGAACTGGACGTGCGCACCACGTCGGACGGCCAGATCGTGGTCATGCACGATGCCGGGCTGGAGCGCACGACCGACGGAAACGGGCTGGTGGCCGATTGGCACAGTTCCGAATTGCGCCGTCTCGATGCCGGCAACTGGTTTCGCCCCGGTTCGGTGCGCCACCGCGTGCCAACGCTGCAGGAATATCTTGAACTGGTGCGCGGACGCGGCGGGCTCTATGTGGAGATCAAGCAGGCCGATGGTGGCAGGCTGCTGGACATGATCCGTGCCCATGGCATGCTGGGCTCCTGCTTCTTCTGGAGCTTCGACACCGATCTCATGCGGTGGATGCGGCGGCAGTCGGATGATGTGCAACTGATGGCCGTGCGCTGGATGTATGGTTCGGTTGGCGAAACCGTGGCCGACTACAATGCCCAGATCGTCGAGTTCGATATCACCAGGGACGACCTGTCGGAGATACGTGAATGCCGAAAACTGGGTGTCCGGTCGATGATCTATTCGGTTCTGCCGGACTGGGACAAGCTTGAAAGCTGCTTGCAGTATGCACCGGATCTGGTCAACTTGGATTACCCGGATCGATTCAAGATAGTGGCGGGATATCCGGCAGTACTGCGGCACTTCCGGGCAATGCAAGAGGAGCGATGAAAAAGGCGCCGGAAAGGAGAACACAGGTTACCTCCATTGACGTTGCCCGGCTGGCCAACGTCTCCCGGTCGGCTGTTTCGCGCACCTTCACCCCCGGGGCCAGCGTGTCGGAAGAAACCCGTCGCAAGGTTCTCGAGGCGGCGCAGAAGCTCGGCTACCGGGTCAATCTTCTGGCCAGGGGCCTCAACAAGAACAAAAGCGATCTGGTCGGCATGATCGTGTCCGGGTTGAGCACGCCCTATCGCGCAGCACAGATCGAAGCCCTGGCCAGAGTTCTGTTCCAGGAAGGGTTTCGCCCGGTTCTATTCACCGTCAACGAAGGCACAGACATCGGTCAGCTGCTGTCCATACTGCTGACATATCAGGTATCCGGCGTAATCATCACGTCCGAAGCGCCTCCGGTGGAAATCTGTGAGGAATGCGCCCGCATTCAGGTGCCGCTGGTTCTGGTACATCGCGCCGACAGGTTGCCTTATGTCGATCTTGTCAACGGCGACAACGCCAAGGGCGGGCGGCTGGCGGCGGAAGCGCTCATCGAGGCTGGCCGCACGCGCCTTGTCGCCGTGCGTCACCAATCGATCAGCTCCTCCGAAGTGGCGCGCATCGATGCGTTCACCGCCCATGCAAGACGCGCCGGGCATTCGGTGACGGTGATCGACGTGACACCGAACGGATACGAGGCCGGCCAGGCCGTCGCCGCGAAAATCGCACCGCTGGCCGGGCCCGATCTGGGCGTGTTCTGCCCGTCGGACCTGATGGCCCTGGGCCTGCTCGACCGGATACGCAACAAGATGGGCATCCCGGTGCCCGAGAAGATGGCGCTTGTGGGATACGACGATATTCCGCAGGCCGGATGGGATTTCGCCGAACTGACGACCATACGGCAGCCGGCCGACGACTTCGCCCGCATCACGGTAGATGTCCTCAAGGAACGCATCGAGCAACCCGACATGGAACCACGCTCGCGGCTGGTCGACGTTGCGCTGGTGCGCCGCTCGACCATCTGAGACGGCACCTGCCGCTGCGGCTCAGCCCCCCTCGCCGAGCTCGACCAGCGGTTTTACGGCGACAGTCGGTTCCTGCAGGATCAGTGCCACCACATCCTGCCGGCCCGCAAGAACCGGGGACGGTCCGCGCATGTGCCGTGCGAGCCCGGCGTTGAGCGCCTTCAGCCCCGTTTCCTGGCAGATCAGCATGCCGGCCAGCGCATCCCAGCTGTTCAGCCGCCCCTCGTAATAGGCCTCGGCCACACCTTCGGCGACCATGGCCAGCCCGATCGCGGCCGAGCCGGTGCGCCGGTATTCCGCTCCTGCGGCAAGGAGATGCGCGATCAGTCGCGTGTGCTCTTCGGCAGGCGAGGCGGCATTCGTCCCGAGGATGACCAGCGCGCTGGAAATGTCTCCTTCCGGCGGGCGGTTCGCGAGCGGTCTGCCGTTCAGCGTCGCACCACGGCCCAGCCGTGCGGCATATGTCTTGTGGTGGACGGGGTCATGAATCACCCCGATCCGCACCATGCCGCCCTGCAGATAGGCAAGCGACACGCCCCAGCTTGGCAGGCCGCGGATGTAGTTCGTCGTGCCATCGACCGGATCCACGACCCAGGTGCCCGAATTTTCCCATTGGCCGCCATTCTCCTCGCCAAGGAACGCGTCTTGCGGAAAATGCGACGCAAGTTGCTCACGAATGAATTTCTCGACCTGTCGGTCAACCTCGGTCACAAAGTCCTGCGGCCCTTTGCTGTCAATCCCGCCATCGAGAACACCGCCACGGCCTTCAAGGGCCAGCTCCCCAGCCTGGCGGGCGATTTCCTGGGCATGGTCACAGCGCAGGCTCAGGTCGTCTTGTTCAGGCATCGTTGAATCCGTGAATGGGCAAGGCGGCCAGCGGAACGGCCCTTGGTCTGGCGAGAGCATGATGGCAGGTTCTGCACGCGCGTGCAATCGTGAAGCCGGAACGCCGGAGAAAAGCATCTGGCGCTGTTCACCACAAGGTCTGTGAAACGCCTCCAGGAGCGGATTCGGCCCGCTTCCGAAGAGAGCGATGGACGATGACAAAAAGCCGTTTTCTGCAAAGGGCAGACCGCCGTGCCCGATACCGGGTCAACGCGCCCTCGTGCTCGACAGCCTGGCCAACGGCGAGGCCTTGCGTACCTGTGTGAAACAATTGCACCGCCTTAGGGTCGAGCCTCGATCAAGTCCACCACAGGATTGTTGCGGCGAGGGCGACGGCGGAGAGAGAGTTTCTTGCCAGCTTGTCATATCGTGTGGCGACGCGCCGGAAGTCCTTGAGGGAGCAGAAGGCACGTTCGATCAGGTTGCGGGCGCGGCAGGCCAGCG
>WFPZ01000241.1 GCA_015487335.1 Paracoccaceae bacterium | reverse complement strand
GCTACCGCTCGTAATCGATGACGATGCGATCGCTCAGGGGGTAGGACTGGCACGACAGCACATAGCCCTTTTCCACCTCGTAATCCTCCAGCGCATGGTTGGCGACCATCTCCACCTCGCCTTCCACGACCCGGCACCGGCAGGTGGAACAGACCCCCGCCTTGCAGGAAAAGGGAACGTCGATGTCGTTTTCCAGGGCCGCTTCCAGAAGGCTCTGGTCCCGCGACATGGAAAAGCTGCGGGTGCTGCCGTCGAGGGTGAGCACGGCCTCGGTGGCGCCGGCCTCGGCCGCCTTGCCGTTTTCCGCCCGGCGCCGGGGAAGCCGCCCGGGCTGGCTGCTGGTGAAAAGCTCGTACTTGATGCGCCCCTCGTCCACGCCCTCGGCGCGCAGCGCGGCCGAGACGGCCTTCATCATCGGCTCGGGGCCGCAGATGAAGGCGGTATCCAGATTGCGGATGTCGATCCAGTGGCGAAACAGCTGGCGGCACTTGTCCTCGTCGAGGATGCCGGTGAACAGCTCGATTTCCTGGGCGTCCTTTTCGAGAACATGCAGCACCGTCAGGCGGTCGAGGTAGAGGTTCTTCAGATCCTCCAGCTCTTCGCGGAACATGATCGAGGCGACGCTGCGGTTGGCATAGACCAGCGTGAACTCCGATTGCGGTTCGCGCGCCAGGGTCGTCTTGAGGATCGACAGGATCGGCGTGATCCCCGAGCCGCCGGCGAAGGCCACGTATCGCCGCGCTGCGCCGGGCTCCAGCGGCACGTGGAAATTGCCCATCGGCGGCAGCGCCTCGAGCCGGTCGCCGGGCCGCAGCTCCTCGTTGGCCCAGGTCGAGAAGGCCCCGCCCTCGACCCGCTTGATGCCGATGCGCAGCACGCCTTCGTCCTTGCCGGCGCAGATCGAGTAGTTGCGGCGCAGCTCCTGGCCGTCGATCTCGCGGCGCAGGGTCAGGTACTGGCCGGGGATGAAGTCGAAGGCATCGGCTTCGCCCTCCTCGGGCTGCAATGTCACGACGACCGCGTCGCGGGTCGTCTTGCGGATGTCGGTGACCGTCAGTTCGTGAAACCGCGCCATCGGTTCCTCCCTAGATGCATTTGAAATGTTCGAAGGGCTCGAGACAGCTCTGGCAGCGCCACTGGGCCTTGCAGGGGGTCGAGCCGAACTGGCTGATTTTCTCCAGCTGCTCCGAGCCGCAGCGCGGGCAGCGCGCCGGGGCGCCGGAAGGCTGCGGCGGGGCGATGCCGTATTCTTCCAGCCTTTGGCGGCCCTTCTGCGACAGCCAGTCGGTTGTCCAGGCCGGCGACAGCTGGCGTCTGAGCTCCAGCTTCTCGACCCCCCGGGCACGCAATGCGGCCTCGATCTCGAGGTTGATGACGGTGGTGGCCGGGCAGCCCGAATAGGTGGGCGTGACCGTCACCTGCAGCGTGTCTTCCGCCCAGGCGACATCGCGGATGATTCCCAGATCGACCAGCGAGAGAACCGGGATCTCCGGGTCGGGGACGGCATCCAGCCATTGCCACACCTGTTCGACCGAAGGCCTGGACATGACGCTACCAGCTTGCCCCCGGATAGGCCCGCTGCAGCCACTGCATTTCCGTCAGCATGTGGCCCAGGTGCTCGGTGTGGCGGGCGCCGTCCTTGCCGCCCTTGTGGAAGAAGCCGCCCTCGGGGATGCTCAGCGTGGCCTCGCCCAGAACCCGGCCCACCAGGGCGTCGTATTCCTCGCGCAGGCCGGCCGGGTCGGGCGCGATGCCGGCCCGGGCCATTTCCTCGTCCACCGCGTCGGAGGCGAACATCTCGCCCACATAGGGCCACAGGTAATCGAGCGCGGCCTGCATCCGGGCGTGGCTTTCCTCGGTGCCGTCGCCCAGCCCCACCACGGTGCCCGAGGACCGCTCCACGTGGTAGGCGACCTCCTTGCCGGCCTTCTCGGCAATCTCGGCCACGCGAGGCTCGGCGCTGTTGGTCAGGCGGCCCAGCAGCACCGACTGCCAGGCGTCGAACAGGAACTGGCGCATCATGGTGCGGCCGAAATCGCCATTGGGCAGCTCCACCAGCAGCAGGTTGCGGAAATCCCACACGTCGCGCAGGAAGGCCAGCTTGTCGGCATCGCGCCCCTTGCCCTCCACCTCGCCGGCGAGATTAAGCCACATCTGCGTCTGGCCGATCAGATCCAGCGCGGTGTTGGCCAGCGCGATGTCTTCCTCGAGCACCGGCGCATGGCCGCACCACTCCGATACCCGCTGCCCGAGCACCAGCGTGTTGTCTCCCATCCGCAGCAGGAACTGAAACAGGGCCTCCTCGCGCGTCATCACATCGCCCCCGCTTCATCGGGAATGTCGAAGAAGGTCGGGTGGCGGTAGACCTTGGAGTTGGACGGCTCGAACAGCGGGCCCTTGTCGCCGGGCGAAGAGGCCGAGATATGCGCCGCCTCCACCACCCAGATGGAGACGCCCTCGTTGCGGCGGGTATAGACATCCCGGGCATTGCGGATCGCGGTTTCGGCATCCGGCGCGTGCAGGCTGCCGACATGGCGGTGGCTCATCCCGTGCTGACCGCGGATGAACACTTCCCAAAGGGGCCATTCGTCTTTCATCTGTTCCTCCCTTTTCCTCGGCGGGCTACTCGGCGGCCGCGGGGGCGGCCTTCTTGCGGGCGTGCGCCAGCAGGCCCTCGCGCACCCAGGCGCCCTCTTCCCAGGCCTTCACCCGGTCGTTCATGCGGTCCACGTTGCACGGGCCATTGCCCCTGATGACGTCGAAAAACTCGCTCCAGTCCGGCTCGGTGAAATCGTAGCCCTGTTTTTCATCGTTCCATTTCAGATCGGGGTCGGGGCATTTCAGCCCGAGGTATTCCATCTGCGGGATCGTCTGGTTGACGAATTTCTGCCGCAGCTCGTCATTGGTGGCGACCTTGATCTTCCAGGCCATCGACTGTGCCGTATGGACCGAATCCTTGTCGGGCGGGCCGAACATCATCAGCGCCGGATACCACAGCCGGTCGACGGCATCCTGGGCCATCCGCTTCTGCTCGGGGGTGCCGAAGGCCATCTTCATCATGATCGAATAGCCCTGGCGCGCGTGAAAGCTTTCCTCCTTGCAGATGCGGATCATGGCCCGGCTGTAGGGCCCGTAGGAGGTGCGCTGCAGCGCCACCTGGTTGACGATCGCCGCCCCGTCCACCAGCCAGCCGATCGCCCCGATATCCGCCCAGGTCAGCGTGGGATAGTTGAAGATCGACGAGTATTTCATCCGCCCCTGGTGCAGAAGCTCGATCAGCTCGTCGCGGCTGACGCCCAGCGTCTCGGCGGCCGAGTAGAGATACAGCCCGTGCCCCGCCTCGTCCTGCACCTTGGCCAGCAGGATCGCCTTGCGCTCCAGCGTCGGCGCGCGGGTGATCCAGTTGCCTTCGGGCAGCTGGCCGACCACCTCCGAATGGGCATGCTGGCCGATCTGGCGGATCAGCGTGGCGCGGTAGTCGTCTGGCATCCAGTCCTTGGGCTCGATCTTCTCGCCGGCATCGATGCGGTCCTGGAAGCGGCGTTCCTCCTCGGTCATCTCCTCGCGGGGCTTCACCCCGGTGCTGGCGGTCCTGATCATCTGCGCGTACATCGGGTTCCTCCCCTCAGATGCGTTCAAGTATCATGGCCGTGCCCTGGCCCACGCCCACGCACATGGTGCACAGCGCATGGCGCCCGCCGGTGCGCCGCAGCTGGTAGGCGGCGGTCAGCACCAGCCGCGCTCCGGACATGCCCAGCGGATGCCCCATCGCGATGGCGCCTCCGTTGGGGTTCACGTGTTCGGCGTCGTCCGGCAGGCCGAGCGCGCGCAGCGTGGCCAGCGCCTGGGCGGCGAAGGCCTCGTTGAGTTCGACGACATCCATGTCGGCGATGCTCAGCCCGGTGCGGGCCAGAACCTTGCGGGTGGCCGGAACCGGGCCGATACCCATGATCCGCGGCTCCACCCCGGCAGAGGCCATGGCGACGATGCGGGCGATCGGTGTCAGGCCGTACTTCGCGGCGGCCTCCTCGGAGGCGATCAGCAGCGCTGCCGCGCCGTCGTTGACGCCCGAGGCGTTGCCGGCGGTGACGCTCAGATCGGGGCCGTTCACGCCGCGCAGCCCGGCCAGCCTTTCCGCCGTGACGTCCGGGCGGGGGTGCTCGTCGGTGTCCACCACCCGCGGCTCGCCCTTGCGCGGCGTCACGGTGACCGGGGTGATCTCTTCGCGGAAGATGCCGGCGGCCTGCGCGGCGGCCCAGCGGGCCTGCGAGCGCAGGGCGAAGGCATCCTGATCGGCGCGCGAGATGGCGAAATCGGCGGCGACGTTGTCGGCCGTCCGGGGCATCGAGTCGGTGCCGTATTTCTCGGCCATCTTCGGGTTGACGAACCGCCAGCCGATGGTGGTGTCATACACCGCATTGGCGCGGCTGAAGGGGGTTTCGGCCTTGGGCATGACGAAGGGCGCGCGGCTCATGCTTTCGACGCCGCCGGCGATGACCAGGTCGTAATCTCCGGCCCGGATGCCGCGCGCGGCCATGCCGACGGCATCCATGCCGCTGGCGCACAGCCGGTTGACGGTGGTCCCCGGCACCTCCACCGGCAGCCCGGCCAGCAGGGCGGCCATGCGCGCCACGTTGCGGTTGTCTTCACCCGCCTGGTTGGCGGCGCCATAGATCACGTCGTCGACCGAGGCCCAGTCCACCTGCGGGTTGCGCTCGATCAGGGCGGCAAGCGGAATCGCCGCCAGATCATCGGCCCGTATGCCGGACAGGGCGCCGGCATAGCGCCCGATCGGGGTGCGTGTGGCATCGCAGATGAATGCTTCCATGGCTCGCCCTGTCTCTTCCGGTCAAAAGCCGACCGCGTGGTCGGTCATATTATGTGCAACGATTCGCGGCAAGCAAAATGTTACGGGGATCGCAAAATTTTGCGCCTGCCGGTAACTTTGCCGTGCTCGGCCCCGGCAAAGGGTGGCACGCGCTCATCCTACATGTTTTCCGGAACCGGGCGAAATGCCTTGGCCAGATAATCGGAAAGCGGGCGCAGGAAATGGGCGATCGGGTTGGCGGCTTCGCCCATGATGAACACCTCGACGGGCATGCCGGGGGTCAGGCCGGTTTCCGCCAGCCGCGCCAGCCCGGCCCGCTCCGGCGTGATGACCACCAGGAAATAGCCCTGCCCGCTGCGCTCGTCGACAGAGGCATCCGCCGCGATGCGCACCACCGTGCCGTCGATCTCCGGCGAGGCCGGGAGCCCGAGCGAGGTAAAGCGCAGGCGCACCGCGCCGCCTTTGCGCAGCTTGTCGATGTCGCGGGGCGGGATGCGCGCGTAGACGAGCATCTCTTCCC
The DNA here is from genome assembly GCA_015487335.1 of Paracoccaceae bacterium. Classification (GTDB taxonomy): domain Bacteria; phylum Pseudomonadota; class Alphaproteobacteria; order Rhodobacterales; family Rhodobacteraceae; genus S012-89. Next base: position 144 of record WFPZ01000241.1, on the reverse strand, counting down.
CTTCGGGGACGATGTTCATGATCGGCTCGCCCGGGCCGACGACGAGCCGTTCGGCAATGGCGCGGCTGCCCTGCACGATGCCGTCCACGGGGGCGCGCAGCTCCGTGCGCCTCAGCTGCGCCAGCAGCCGGGCGCGCTCTGCGC
>WFPZ01000240.1 GCA_015487335.1 Paracoccaceae bacterium | reverse complement strand
CGGATCTCTTTCAGCACGTCCTGCACCAGCTCGCGCAGCGTGCGGATTTCCGGGCCGCCGAGCTCATAGATGCCGCCACCGGCCTTGCCGGTAAGCCCCATGACGGCGGCCTTGGCGACATCTTCCACATAGACCGGCTGAAAGCGCGTCTCGCCGCCCACCAGCGGCAGAACGGGCGAGGCCACGGCCATGCCGGCAAACTTGTTGAAGAACCTGTCCTCGGGGCCGAAGATCACCGAGGGCCGCAGGATCATGGCGCTGAGAAAATGCTTCTGCACCGCCGCCTCGCCCAGTGCCTTGGTGCGGCTGTAGTTGCTCTCGCTTGCCTCGTCGGCGCCGATGGCCGAGAGGTGCACCATTCTTTCCACCCCGGTCACGGAGGCCAGCCGCGCGATGCGCTCGGCCCCGCGGTGATGAACCTCCTCGAAGGTGTTGCGGCCCAGTTCGTTGAGGATGCCGACACAGTTGACAACCGCATCCGCCCCCTCCATGGCCGCGCGTACCGATTCATCGTCGCGGATGTTGCAGAACACCGGTTCCACCTGGCCGACGGCTCCGTAGGTGCGCACGAAGAGGGCCTCGTTGGGGCGGCGAACCGCGACGCGGACGCGCCATCCCTCCTTTGCCATGCGCCGAGCGATATACCGGCCGACAAATCCATGGCCGCCGTAGATGGTGACGAGTTTGAACATCTGCATCTCCAGAGCTGTCGGCCTTCAATAGCCTTGCCTGCGGCCATGGACAAGCTGGTAAAGCGCCGCCGGCGCCGGCAAATCGCGGGCGGCCGTGGCCTCGATGGGGGAAGGTGCGGCACGAAGAGGTGCCGGGCCGGAAATCCTGCCGAATCCCGTTGACACCCTTCGCGGGTGATATTATTTCGCGGCCTCACGACACCTGCCCAGGTGGCGGAATTGGTAGACGCGCTAGCTTCAGGTGCTAGTGTCCGTATGGACGTGGAGGTTCGAGTCCTCTCCTGGGCACCAATCATCCGGAACATGGCCGCTCAAGACCTTTCGGGATAACCGCTCCCGGGCGCATTGCGATTTCCTTGGTGAGCGCGGCTTCTCGCCCGATGCCCTGCAATGGTGCTGGCCGGTTCGGGAACGAGCAAGGCAGGGGCGCAGGAGAGGCCGTTGGAGAGGCCGTTCAAGATGCCTGACAGGGGGTGGTGCAGCCGCTGAGCCGCTTTCGGAAGAATCCGCGCATGCTGCCATTGAAGCTTTCTCACATGCGTTCACCTTGCGCGTCTTCTGCAATCCGAGGAGAGGATTCGCTGCCGCGCGGAGTGCTTCGAGCCCCGTCATGGCGCAGCCGTTTCCGCCTCCGTAGCCGGTGCGGGGTTCAGGCAGGCCTCCAGCCGGGCAAAGCTGGCCGCCGTGCCGTCGGGCTCATCCTCGGCAAAGAAGGCATCCAGTTTCGGCCAGGCCTCGATGGCGGCGTCGATCTCGGGGTCGGAGCCCGCCGCATAGAGGCCGGCGCGAATCATCAGCTCGTTCCGCTCGTAGGTTCCGAGGCGTTGCCGGGCCTTGGAAATCAGGGCGTTTTCGGCCCCGCTGGCCGCATGGGGCAGGGCGCGGGAGACGGAGCGCAGAACGTCGATCGCAGGAAAGCGGCCGCGCTCGGCTATCTCGCGGCTGAGCACCACATGGCCGTCGAGCACCCCCCGCAGGATGTCGGCCACCGGCTCTTCCATGTCCGAGCCGGCAACCAGCACGTTGAACAGGGCGGTGATGTCGCCCGCCCCGGCGCCGGGGCCGGCCCTTTCGCACAGCGCGCTGATCAGATGCGCGGTAGAGGGAGGATAGCCGCGCATGGTGGCGGGCTCCCCCGCTGCCAGCGCCACCTCACGGTGAGCATCGGCAAACCGGGTGATCGAATCGGCGATGAACAGCACATGGTGCCCTTCGTCGCGGAAATGCTCGGCCACTGCCATGGCCGCCCAGGCGCAGCGCCGCCGGGTGATCGCGGACTGATCCGAAGTGGCGGCCACCACCACGGCCCGGCGCATGCCCTCGGGCCCGAGGACGCGCTCCACGAATTCACGCACTTCGCGGCCTCGTTCCCCGATCATGGCAAGCACCACCACATCGGCCTGCAACCTGAGCGCTAGTTTGCCCATCAGGGTGGATTTGCCCACGCCCGACCCGGCGAAAATACCGATGCGCTGGCCGCGGACGATCGGCAGCAGGGTGTTGAACACCGCAAGCCCGGTTTCCAGCCTGCGCCCCAGCCCGCGCCTTTCCGTGGCGCTTGGCGGGGGCGCGCGCAAGGGGCGCGCATGAGGCCCGCGCATGAGCGGCCTGCCATCGAGCGCCCTTGCATACGGATCGATCACCTGGCCAAGCCATGTTTCATGCGGGGCAATGTCATTGGCGCCAAGCAGAATCACCTTGTCGCCAATCTGGAAACCCTCGGCATTTCCGTCGGGCAGAATGGTGACCAGATCACCATCAATCTGCAGCACCTCGCCGCGCGATGATTCGCCCCTCGCCTGCGGGAAAGAAACCAGATCGCCCAGGGCGGCATGCTCCGACAGCCCGGAAACCTTGATGATTCCGCCCCCCACCTGCCGGATGCGTCCGACCCAGTGTGAAAGCGACAGGCTGGCGATTTCAGCCTCCAATGCTTCGAATCCTGTGGATTTCACGGCGATTTCCCTTCCTTCAACAACGGTTTCTTAAAGGAATCGCGGTTAAGCCTTGGTTGAAACCGCACGAGGGAGAAACCCCGGTGTTCCAGAGGCTGGAAATATTCGACATGGCGCAAGGGCTGCTT
>WFPZ01000239.1 GCA_015487335.1 Paracoccaceae bacterium | reverse complement strand
GGCCAGTAGCTTTCGGGCGGCACGATCACCCCGCCCGCGCCCTGCACCGGCTCGGCGATGAAGGCGGCCACGCGGCCCTCGCCCAGCTCGTCGATCTTCGCCTCCAGCTCGCGCGCCCGCATGAGGCCGAACTCCTCGGGCGACATCTCGCCGCCCTCGGCGTACCAGTCGGGCTGGCCGATATGCACCACATCCGGGATCGGCAGCCCGCCCTGGGCGTGCATCGGCGCCATGCCGCCAAGGCTGGCCGCCCCCATGGTCGAGCCGTGATAGGCGTTGCGCCGGGCGATGATCACCGTCTTTTCCGGCTTGCCCTTCGCCGCCCAGTAATGGCGCACCAGGCGGATGTTGGTGTCGTTTGCCTCCGAGCCGCCGGCGGCGAAGAACACGTGGTCGAGGTTCCCCGGCGCCAGTTCCGCCAGTTTCGCGGCCAGGGCGATGGCGGGCACATGGGTGGTCTGGAAGAAGGTGTTGTAATAGGGCAGCTCGCGCATCTGGCGGGCCGCGGCCTCGGCCAGTTCCTCGCGCCCGTAGCCGATGTTCACGCACCACAGCCCGGCCATGGCGTCAAGGATCTGCGCGCCCTCCGAATCGGTGAGCATCACGCCGCGGGCCGCGGTGATCACCCGCGCCCCCTTCGCCGCCAGTTCCGCCCCGGCGGTGAAGGGATGCATGTGATGGGCGGCATCCAGCGCCTGCAGCCTTTCGGTGGGCATGTGGTTGGAAATCGTCTGCATCGCTTCTCTCCGGTCTTGAGGACGGCTATACGTTCAACAGCAGATGCTCGCGCTCCCACGGCGAGATCTCGCGCTGGAACTCGTCCAGTTCCGCATGCTTGATCGCCTCGAACAGCTGGCAGAATTCCTCTCCCAGCACGTCGCGAACATCCTGATCGGCGGCAAACCCGGCGAGGCTTCCGGCCAGCCCCGAGGGCAGGGCCGAGCGCTCCTGATAGACCTCGCCGGTGGCCGCGGGGGTGGGCTCGACCCCGTTCGCCATCCCCAGATAGCCGCAGGCCAGGCTGGCCGCGATCGCCAGGTAGGGGTTGGTGTCGATGCCGATCACCCGGTTTTCCACCCGCCTTCCCGAAGGCCCCGCATTGGGGATGCGCAGCCCCGTGGTGCGGTTGTCGGAGCCCCACTCCAGATTGACCGGCGCACTCATCCCGGCAGTGAAGCGGCGGTAGGAGTTCACATAGGGCGCCAAGAGGGGCATCACCGACTTCAGGTGCCTCTGCGAGCCGCCGATGAAATGGTGAAAGGCGGCAGAGGGCGCGCCATCGGGAAGGGAAAAGATGTTCTCGCCGGTGGCCGCGTCCAGCACGCTTTGATGGATGTGCATGGCGCTGCCCGGCTCGTCGCGCATGGGCTTGGCCATGAAGGTGGCGAAGATGCCGTTCTTCATCGCCGCTTCGCGGATCGTGCGCTTGAAGTAGAACACCTGGTCGGCCAGGATCAGCGGATCGCCGTGCTGAAGGTTGATCTCGATCTGCCCGGCCCCGCCTTCCTGGATCACCGTGTCGATGGCCAGCCCCTGGGCCTCGGCGAAATCGTAGATGGTGTCGATCACGCTGCCGTAGTCGTCCACCGCCACCATCGAATAGGCCTGACGCCCCGCCCCGCGCCGGCCGGTGCGCGCCAGCGGCGGCTCGATCGGCTCGTTGGGGTCGACGTTGGGCTTGGTGAGGTAGAATTCCAGCTCCGGCGCCACCACCGCGCGCCAGCCCCGGCCCTGGTAAAGCCCCAGCACCCGCTTGAGCACGTTGCGCGGCGCGATCGGCAGCGGCGCGCCATCGCGCGTTTCCAGATCGTGGATCACCTGCAGGGTGAGGTCCTCGGCCCAGGGCACGGCACAGGCGGTGGCCATGTCGGCGCGCAGGACGACATCGGATTCCATCCACTGGTTCTCGATGTCCATTTCCACGTAAGCGCCCGACACCGTCTGGTAGAACAGCGAGACCGGCAGGAAGGTCGTCTGCCGCGGAGCGAACTTGCCGGCCGGCATCGCCTTGCCGCGCGACATGCCGACGATGTCGGGGATGATGCACTCCACCTCCTCGATCCGCCGCCCGCCCTGGAAGGACAGGAAGGCCTCGGGCAGGTTCTTCGCCCAGTCCGGGCCGGCGGGTCTGGAATGAGGGTGCACGATTTCCCCGTGTTTGTGATCAAATGGTGTCCTTCGCCCGCCACGTCGGCCATGCGCCTGGCGCACGACCGTCCGCAACCGGTTACGGGCAGGATATGATCAAATATTCCGCTGTCAATCTGATTTGATCAAATTCACCCGGCCAGCAGCGACTGGCGGATCTGGTCGATCCCCTGCTGCAGATCCTCGCCAATGGCCCGCGCCACCCCGTCGGCATCTCCGGCGCGCATGGCGTCAAGCGCATCGCGGTGCCTGTCGGGTAGGCCGTAGGTGCCGAACCGGCCGCAGACCACCCGCAGCGAGGGGCCCACGCGCAACAGCAGCATGCCGGCAAGCGAGGCCAGGATGCGCGCCTGCGCCAGGGCGTAGAGATCTTCGTGAAACCGGTGGTTGTGCTGCAGATAGCCGCGGACATCGCCCCGCTCGATCGCCCGGTTGAGCGCCTCGTCCACCGCCTCCAGGTGGGCGATGTCCTCGGGGGTGGCCCGCTGCGCGGCGAGGTGCGCCAGCCTTGGCTCGATGGACTGGCGGGCGAAGGACAGCTCGTCCAGCTGCGAAAGCGTCAGAACCGGCACGCAGACCCGCCGATTGCCCTGAAACTCCAGCGCGCCCTCGGCCGTCAGCCGGCGGATCGCCTCGCGCACCGGCGTCATGCCGGCCCCCAGATCGCCGACCAGCCCCTGGATGGTGACGGGCTGGCCCGGCGCCAGTTCTCCGAACAGGACCATCTCGCGGATGCGCCGATAGACGACCTCATGGGTCGGCAGCTTGCTTGTCCGTTCACTGACGGCCATCGTGGCACTCTGTCCAGTTCACATCACCTGCCCGATTGCGGTTGGCCCGCGCCGGGCTTTCGTGCAATCATAGAAAAACGATGTTGCATTTGCCACCCGGTTTTGATCAAATTATCGGAATGAGGGCGAACGACTCTCTCCAACCCACGGGAGGATCCAGATGAGGAAATCCATACTGCCGCTTGCCGCAGCACTCGCCGTCGGCGCCTCGCTTGCGAGCGCCCAGGAGGAGGTGCGCGTCTACAACTGGTCGGACTACATCGACGAAGAGCTGCTGACCAAGTTCGAGGAAGAAACCGGGCTGAAGCTGATCTACGACGTGTTCGACAGCAACGAGGTGCTGGAAACCAAGCTGCTGGCCGGGGGTTCGGGCTATGACGTGGTGGTGCCTTCGGGCACCTTCCTGCAGCGCCAGATCCAGGCCGGGGCCTTCCAGAAGCTGGACTATTCCAAGCTGCCCAACGCGGTGAACCTGTGGGACGTGATCAAGGAGCGCACCGCCCAGTACGACCCGGGCAACCAGTACTCGATCAACTACATGTGGGGCACCACCGGCATCGGGGTGAACGTGAACAAGGTGCGCGAGGTGCTGGGCGAGGACGCGCCGATCGACTCGCTGTCGCTGATCTTCGACCCGGCCAACATGGAAAAGCTGCAGGCCTGCGGCGTGCATTTCCTCGATGCGCCCACCGAGATGATCCCCGCCGCGCTCAAGTACCTCGGCGAAGATCCCGACAGCCAGGACACCGACGTGATCGCCAGGGCCGAGCCGGTGCTTTCGGCGGTGCGGCCCTATGTGCAGAAGTTCCACAACTCCGAATACATCAACGCGCTGGCCAACGGCGACATCTGTGTGGCCTTCGGCTGGTCGGGTGACATCCTGCAGGCCCGCGACCGCGCCGACGAGGCGGGCAACGGAGTGGAAATCGCCTATAACGCCCCCAAGGAAGGCGCGCTGATGTGGTTCGACCAGATGGCCATTCCGGTGGACGCGCCCAACCCGGACGGAGCGCACAAGTTCCTCAACTTCATGATGGACGCCAGGAACATGGCGCAGGCGACGAACTATGTCTACTACGCCAACGGCAACCTCGCGAGCCAGGAATACATCCTGCCGGAAATCCTCGAGGATCCGGCCATCTACCCGGATGAGGAGACGCTGAAGAACCTCTACACCACCACGCCCTACCCGCCGAAGGTGCAGCGTTTCGTCACCCGCATGTGGACGCGGATCAAATCCGGCACCTGACCCCGGAACCGTGCCCGCGCCGAACCCTTCGGCGCGGGCCGTTCGGAATGTGTTGAACATGGTGCAGCACGAATCCCCCACCGTCTTCGCCCCGTGGGAAGACCCCGAGCAGAAGCCGCTCATCAGGTTCATCGACGTCACCAAGAGGTTCGGCGACTTCACCGCCATCGAGAACCTCAACCTCGACATCTACGAACGCGAGTTCTTCGCCCTGCTCGGCCCCTCGGGCTGCGGCAAGACCACCCTGATGCGCATGCTGGCGGGCTTCGAGGCCCCCACCGAGGGCACGATCCTGCTCGACGGGGCCGACATCGCCCCGGTGCCGCCCAACCGGCGGGCGGTGAACATGATGTTCCAGAGCTATGCGCTCTTTCCCCATCTCACCGTGGAACAGAACATCGCCTTCGGGCTGAAGCGCTCGAAGATGACGAAGGGTGAAATCGCCGACCGGGTGCTCGAGATGCTGCGCCTGGTGCGGCTGGAGCCCTTCGCCCGGCGCAAGCCGCACCAGATCTCGGGCGGCCAGAGGCAGCGCGTGGCGCTGGCCCGTTCGCTGGCCAAGGCGCCCAGGCTTCTGCTGCTCGACGAGCCCCTGGGCGCGCTCGACAAGAAACTGCGCCAGGAAACCCAGTTCGAGCTGATGGACATACAGGAAAAGACCGGCACCACCTTCGTGATCGTCACGCACGATCAGGAAGAGGCCATGACGGTGGCCAGCCGGGTGGCGGTGATGGACCACGGCAGGCTGGTGCAGGTGGCCACCCCCGATGGCATCTACGAAAACCCCAATTCGCTCTACGTGGCCGATTTCATCGGCGAGGTGAACATCTTCCGCGGCCATGCCCGCGCCCTGGGGGACAACCGCTACGAATTCACATGGGCCGAAGGAAAGGCGCCCTTCACCGCGGTCTCCGAGCGCGACGACATCCCCGCCTCGGGCCCCTGCTCGCTGGCCATCCGCCCCGAGAAGATCGCCATCACCGCCGAACGCCCCGAAGGCGCGCTCAATGCGGTCGAGGGCACGGTGCTGGACATCGCCTATCTGGGCAGCACCTCGACCTATCACGTCCAGCTGGCCGAAGGGCCGGTAATCAAGGCCCAGACGGCCAACAACCGCAGGATCTCCCGGCGCAGCTTCAACTGGGACGATCGGGTCTGGCTCTCGTTTACCGAAACCGCAGGCATCCTCCTGCCCGGTCACGAATGAGGCCCCGGCCATGAACCTGCGCCGCACCCTGCTGATCGCCCTGCCCTACGCCTGGCTGCTGGCGCTGTTCCTCGTCCCCTTCGGGATCGTGCTGAAGATCTCGCTGTCGGACATGGCCCTGGCAATCCCCCCCTACGTGCCGACCCTCGACATCACCGCCGGCTGGGCCGGGCTGAAAGAGTTCTTCTCACAGCTCGACTTCGAGAATTTCGTTTTCCTCACCGAGGACGACCTCTACTGGCGGGCCTATCTTTCCAGTCTCAAGATCGCCACGCTGTCCACGCTGATTACCCTGCTCGTCGGCTTTCCCATCGCCTACGGCATGTCGCGGGCCTCCGACGCCTGGCGCCCCACGCTGATGATGCTGGTGATCCTGCCCTTCTGGACCAGCTTCCTGATCCGGGTCTATTCCTGGATGGGCATTCTCAGCCAGCAGGGGCTGCTCAACCAGTTCCTGCTCTGGACGGGCCTGATCTCAGAGCCGCTGACCATCCTCAACACCAATGTCGCGGTCTATATCGGCATCGTCTACACCTACCTTCCGTTCATGATCCTGCCGATCTACGCCTCGCTGGAGAAGCTCGACGAATCCCTGCTGGAGGCGGCCGAAGATCTGGGCTGCTCGCGGCTTCAGGCCTTCTGGCTGGTCACCGTGCCGCTGTCGCGGGCCGGGGTGATCGCCGGCTGCTTCCTGGTGTTCATCCCCGCCATAGGCGAGTTCGTCATCCCCTCGGTGCTGGGTGGCTCGCGCACGCTGATGATCGGCAAGGTGCTTTGGGAAGAGTTCTTCTCCAACCGCGACTGGCCGGTGGCCAGTGCCGTGGCGGTGGTGCTGCTGCTGATCCTGGTGGTGCCGATCATCCTGTTCCAGCGCAACCAGCAACGCCAGAGGGAGCAGGAACAATGACCCGCCGGTTCTCCTGGTTCAACGCCACTTCGCTGACCTTCGGCTTCGCCTTCCTCTACCTGCCGATGGTGATCCTGATCATCTACAGCTTCAACAAGTCCAAGCTGGTCACCGTCTGGGCCGGCTTCTCGACGAAATGGTATGGCGAGCTCATGCGCAACGAGGCCTTCCTCGATGCCGCCTGGGTGACGCTGAAGGTGGCGCTGGTTTCCTCCACCCTGGCCACGGTGCTGGGCACCATGGCGGCAATCGCCCTGGTGCGCGGCGGCCGCTTCTTCGGGCGCACCCTGTTTTCGGGCATGATCTACGCACCCCTGGTGATGCCGGACGTGATCATGGGCCTGTCGCTGCTCCTGCTGTTCATCGCCATCGGGCTGGAGCGCGGGGTATTCACCATCATCCTCGCCCATACCACCTTTTCCATGTGCTACGTCTCGGTGGTGGTCTCCTCGCGGCTGGCCAGCTTCGACCGCTCGCTGGAGGAGGCCGCTCTCGATCTGGGCTGCACCCCGTTCGACGCCTTCCGCTCGGTCACCCTGCCGATCATCGCCCCGGCGGTCATTTCGGGCTGGCTGCTGGCGTTCACCCTGTCGCTCGACGATCTGGTGATCGCCTCCTTCACCTCGGGGCCCTCCTCGACGACCCTGCCGATCAAGGTCTTCTCCGCCGTGCGCCTGGGCGTCAGCCCCGAGATCAACGCCCTGTCCACGATCCTGATCGTGCTGGTCAGCACCGGCGTGATCTCGGCCTCGCTGATCTCCAAGCGCGCGATCATCCGCCAGCGGCGCGAAGAACGGGCGGCGATGGCGCAATGACCGGGTTTGCCAGCGAATACGAGGCCCATTGCGCCGCCCACGGCCGCCCCGAGCGCATCGAGCTGCTGCTGTGCGACATCAACGCGGTGCTGCGCGGCAAGTGGCTGCCGGGCGACCAGGCGAAGAAACTTGTCAACGGCGGCGTGCGGCTGCCGCTTTCCACCTATGCGCCCAACATCCTCGGCGCCGAGGTGGAGGAGACCGGCCTCGGCATCGTCGCCGGCGATCCCGACGGCCAGCTCGTGCCGGTGGCGGGCACGCTCAGGCCGGTGCCCTGGGCGGAGGGCAACATTGCCCAGGTGCAGGTGGAGATGCTCGCCCCCGAAGGCGGCATCAGCCCGCTTTCGGGGCGCGAGCTTCTGGCCCGCGTCCTCGGCCGCTTCGCCGAACGCGGCCTGCGCCCGGTGGTGGCCACGGAGCTGGAATTCTACCTGCTGCAGCCGCGCCCTTGCGCCGAGGCCCCGCCCGAGCCTCCCGCCCTGACCCCGGACACCCAGAACTACGACATGGAGGTGCTGGCCCGCACCCAGCCGGTGATGGACGACATCGTGCACGCGGCCCGGGCCCAGGGCCTGCCCACCGACACGCTGATCGCCGAATACGGCCCCGGCCAGTTCGAGATCAACTTCCACCACACCGACGACGCGCTCGCCGCCGCCGACACGGCGGTGCTGTTCCGGCGGCTGGTGCGCGCAATGGCGGCGGCACACGGGCTGGAGGCCACCTTCATGGCCAAGCCCTACGCCGGACAGCCCGGCAACGGCATGCATGTGCATGTCTCGGTGCTGGACGAGAGGGGCGAAAACATCTTCGCCGCCGAGGAGGGGCTTTCACAGGCACTGGGCGCAGCCGTGGCGGGCGTGCTGTCCACCATGCGCGAGATGCAGGCGATCTTCGCCCCCCATCTCAACTCCTACCGCCGCTTCGGGCCAGGCAGCTTTGCCCCTTCCGCCCCCAACTGGGGGGTCGACAACCGCGGCGCGGCGGTGCGCATCCCCCAGGCCTCGGGGCCGGCGGCGCGTCTGGAACACCGGATCTGCGGCGCCGACACCAACCCCTATCTGGCGCTGGCCGCCATTCTCGGCGGCATCCTGCACGGGCTGGAAAGCCGCACCCCGCCCCCGCCGCCACTGGAGGC
>WFPZ01000238.1 GCA_015487335.1 Paracoccaceae bacterium | reverse complement strand
GTCGGGCGAGCAGTTGGTGTCGACGACCGCCACCACCGGGATGCCCAGCTTGTTGGCCTCGGCCACCGCGAGATCTTCCTTGTTGACGTCAATCACGAACAGAAGATCGGGCCGTCCGCCCATCTCGCGGATGCCGCCGAGGCTGGCCTGCAGCTTGGCCTGCTGGCGTTCCAGCCCGAGGCGTTCCTTCTTGGTCATGCCCTCGGCGCCCTCGGCCAGCTTCTCGTCGATCTCCTTGAGGCGCTTGATCGACTGCGAGACCGTGTTCCAGTTGGTCAGCGTGCCGCCGAGCCAGCGGTGATTCATGTAGTACTGGGCCGATTTCTCGGCCGCGTCGGCGATCGGGCCCTGGGCCTGCCGCTTGGTGCCGACGAACAGCACCGAACCGCCCTTGGCCACGGTGTCGCGGATCACCTGCAGCGCCGCGTCGAGCATCGGCACGGTCTGGGTGAGGTCGATGATGTGAATGCCGTTGCGGGCCCCGTAGATATAGGGGGCCATCTTCGGGTTCCAGCGGCGGGTCTGGTGGCCGAAGTGAACGCCAGCTTCCAGCAGCTGACGCAGGGTGAATTCAGGGAGCGCCATGTCCTAGTTCCTTTCCGGTTTGCGCCTCGGCGGGGCATCAGGGCCTGCGCCCAACCGGCGGACCGCTCGGGGATGTCTCCCCCGACGGCCCAGACCCCGCCTGTGATATGGGGCGGGCCATACTCGTGAATTGCTCCGATTGCAAGAGGGTCATGAGGATTCATGCCTCCGGCGGGGATATTTGCAAGGCATTGAAGTTGAATGGCCTTGCCTCGGGGGGCGGGACGGGCCAGAACCGCGCCATGAGCCAGGCCCATGACATCATCTGCATCGGATCGGTCCTGTGGGACGTGATCGGCCGCAGTCCGGGGCATCTGGGGCTCGGCGCGGACGTGCCGGGGCGGATCACCCGCCTGCCGGGCGGGGTGGCGCTGAACATCGCCATGACGTTGCGCCGCTTCGACATGACCCCGGCGCTGCTTTCCGCCGTCGGCAGCGATGCGGAAGGCCGGGAGCTGCTGGCGGCCTGCGCGCGCATGGGGATCGTGACCGAGCACATCTACATCTCGGAAGATCTGCCCACCGACCGCTACATGGCCATCGAGGGGGGCAACGGGCTGGTGGCGGCGGTGGCCGATGCCCATTCGCTGGAGGCCGCCGGAGCGCGGATCCTGGCACCGTTGCACGATGGCACCCTGGGCAGCGCCGAGGCGCCCTACGGCGGCATCATCGCCCTTGACGGCAACCTCACCGAGGCGCTGCTGGCCGAAATCGCCGCCTCCCCTGCCTTTTCCGCCGCCGATCTGCGCGTGGCGCCTGCCAGCCCCGGCAAGGCCGAGCGTCTGCTGCCGCTGATCGCCCATCCCGGCGTGACGCTCTATCTCAACTGCGAGGAGGCGGGGATCCTGTGCCACAGCCGTTTTGCCCGCGCGGCCGAGGCGGCGGAGGCGCTGCTGGCGCGCGGGGCGCGGCGGGTTCTGGTGACCGACGGCGGCGCGCCGGCGGCCGAGGGCGGGCCGGAGGGCATTCGCGAGGTGACGCCGCCGCGGGTGCTCGTCACCCGGGTGACCGGGGCGGGCGATACCTTCATGGCCGCCCATATCGCAGCCGAGGCCCGCGGGGCGGACCCGCTTCAGGCGCTGCGCACCGCCCTGCGCGCCGCCGCCGACCACGTATCGGGAGACATCAAGGCATGAGCCTTCTTCACTTTTCGGATGCCGCCGCCCGCGCCCGCCGCGAAGGTGTGCCGCTGGTGGCGCTGGAATCGACCATCATCACCCACGGCATGCCCTGGCCCGACAACGCCGAAACCGCGCGCCGGGTCGAGGCCGAGGTACGCGCCGCCGGCGCCGAGCCTGCCACCATCGCAGTGCTGGAGGGGCGGCTGTGCATCGGGCTGGAGGACGAGCAGCTGGAGGCGCTGGCCCGGGCCCAGGGGGTGGCCAAGCTTTCGCGCGCCGATCTGGCCGCGGCCATGGCCACCGGACGCACCGGGGCGACCACGGTGGCGGCCACCATGATTGCCGCCCGTCTGGCCGGGATCGAGGTTTTCGCCACCGGCGGCATCGGCGGGGTGCACCGGGGGGCGGAGCGAAGCTTCGACATTTCCGCCGATCTGCACGAGCTGGCGCAGACCTCCGTCTGCGTGGTGGCGGCCGGGGCGAAGGCGATTCTCGACCTTCCGGCGACGCTGGAAGTGCTGGAGACCCTCGGGGTGCCGGTGATCGCCTACCGCCAGGACGAGTTTCCCGCCTTCTGGTCGCGCGGCTCGGGGCTGGCGGCACCGCTGCGCATGGACAGCCCGGCCGAGATCGCCCGCGCCCTGGAGCTGCGCCGCGCCCTCGGCCTGCCCGGCGGCCAGCTGGTGGCCAACCCGATCCCGGCCGAAGACGAGATTCCCCGCGCCGAACTGGCCCCGGCCATCGAATCGGCCCTGGCCGAGGCCGAGGAAAAGGGAATCTCGGCCAAGGAGGTGACCCCCTTCCTGCTGCAGCGCATTTACGAGCTGACCGGGGGGCGTTCGCTGCAGGCCAATATCGCGCTGGTGCTTGCCAATGCCCGGCTGGCCGCGGCGATCGCGCGGGAATGCGCTGCCCCGGCCCGCAAAGAGGGAAAAGGGCCGCAGGACGCATTGTAGCGAAGCCTGAAAATGATTAGTTTCGATCCGCACGATCAGGAGATTTCGCCAGCGCATGACCAACCCGTTCGAAGACGAAAGCCCGCCGCCGCGCCGCCGGATCTTCGGCACGCTGCGCGCAAGCTTCCTTACCGGGCTGGTGGTCATCGTGCCGATCTGGCTGACCATCTACCTGATCTGGACGGTGATCGGCTGGATCGACAGCTGGGTTCTGCCCTTCGTGCCGGCCAAGTACCAGCCCGACCAGTACATCGGCATCAACCTGCGCGGCGTCGGGGTGATCATCTTCCTGATCTTCACCACCATCGTCGGCTGGATGGCCAAGGGCATACTGGGGCGCTCCTTCCTGGCCTGGACCGAAGGGCTGGTGGCCCGCATGCCGGTGGTGCGCTCCATCTACAAGGGGCTCAAGCAGATCGCCGAGACGGTCTTCGCCCAGTCGGAGACCTCTTTCGATACCGCCTGCCTCGTTGAATACCCGCGCAAGGGGATATGGGCGATCGCCTTCATCTCCACCACCGCCAAGGGAGAGGTGAACGAGCGCATCCCCCGCGACGAGCAGATGGTTTCGGTCTTCCTGCCGACCACCCCGAACCCGACCTCGGGCTTCCTGCTGTTCGTGCCGCAGTCGGATCTCATCATGCTGGACATGACGGTGGAGGATGCGGCCAAGCTGGTGATCTCGGCGGGTCTCGTCTATCCCAATCCCGAAGATCCGACCAGGCCGCCCGAGGACGAGGCGACGCCTCGGGAATGATCGCGCGGCCCGCGCCCTACAGCGCCGTCCAGCCGCCGTCGACGCTGATCGTGGTGCCGGTGATCTGCTCGGCCGCCGGCGAGCACAGAAAAACCGCGGTGGCGCCGATCTGCTCGGTGGTGACGAACTGGCGCGAGGGCTGGCGCTCCAGCATCACCTCGCGGATCACCGTCTCGCGGTCCATGCCGTGGGCCTTCATCTGATCGGGGATCTGGGCTTCCACCAGCGGGGTCAGCACGTAGCCGGGGCAGATCGCGTTGCAGGTGATCGGCTCTTCGGCGGTTTCCAGTGCCACCGTCCTGGTCAGCCCCACCAGCCCGTGCTTGGCCGCCACATAGGCCGCCTTGAAGGGCGAGGCCGTCAGCCCGTGCGCCGAGGCGATGTTGATCACCCTGCCCCAGCCGGCCTTGCGCATCAGCGGCAGCGCCGCGGCGGTGGCATGGAAGGCCGAGCCGAGGTTGATGGCCAGGATCGCGTCCCACTTCTCGGTGGGAAACTCGTCGACCGGGGCGACGTGCTGGATGCCGGCGTTGTTGACCAGGATGTCGCAGGCGCCGGCCCGCTCGATCAGGGCGCGGGTTTCTGCCGGGTCGGACATGTCGGCCTTGATGTAGCGCGCCGGCACCCCGAACTCGTCACCGATTCGCTCGGCCAGGGCGTGGTCTTCGTCGCGGTCGGTGAAGGAGTTGAGAATCACCCCCGC
>WFPZ01000237.1 GCA_015487335.1 Paracoccaceae bacterium | reverse complement strand
GGCAACTACCGCATGACCAATACCGAGCCCTTTTCCGGCAAGCGCGGCCAGCGCATCTTCGTCACCGCCAAGGTGCCGCCCGAGTTCACCCTTGCCAACTACTACAAGGTGCTGTTCGACCCGAAAAACCGAGAGGGCATGGCCCGGGCCTTCTTCAACACCCTGACGGTGGCGATACCGGCCACCGTCATCCCCATCCTGATTGCCGCCTTCGCGGCCTACGCGCTGGCCTGGATGGAGTTTCCCCTGCGCGCCCTGCTGATTGCGGCGATCGTCGGGCTGCTCGTTGTGCCACTTCAACTTGCGCTGATACCCCTGTTGAAATTCCACAATTTCATCGGCATCGGGAAGGGATATCTCGGGGTCTGGCTGGCCCATACCGGCTTTGGCCTGCCGCTGGCGATATACCTGTTGCGCAACTACATGGCGGGGCTGCCGCGCGACATCATCGAGAACGCCCGCGTCGACGGGGCCTCGGATTTCCAGATCTTCGTGAAGATCGTCCTGCCGCTCAGTTTCCCCGCGCTGGCCTCCTTCGCCATCTTCCAGTTCCTCTGGACATGGAACGACCTCCTGGTGGCGCTGGTCTTCCTGATAGATTCCACCGGCGAGACCACGGTGATGACGCGCCAGATCGTCGAGCTTCTGGGCACCCGCGGCGGCAACTGGGAGATCCTCGCCACCTCGGCCTTCGTGTCCATCGCGGTGCCGCTGGTGGTGTTCTTCGCCATGCAGAAATACCTGGTGCGCGGCCTGCTGGCCGGCTCGGTGAAATGACCGGAAAGGAAGAACGGATGAGCACGCAGCAGGCTCTCGGACGATCGCCCGGCCGCGCCGCGGAGCGGGAGTGGTGGCGCGGGGCAGTGATCTATCAGGTCTATCCGCGCAGCTTCCAGGACAGCAACGGCGACGGGGTGGGGGATCTGCTGGGCATCGTCCAGCGGATGCCCTACATCGCCTCGCTGGGGGTGGACGCGGTGTGGATCTCGCCTTTCTTCACCTCGCCGATGAAGGATTTCGGCTATGACGTCGCCGATTACCGCGACGTGGATCCGATGTTCGGCACGCTTGCCGATTTCGACGCCCTGGTGGAGGCGGCCCATGCGCTGGGGCTGAAGGTGATGATCGATCTGGTGCTCTCGCACACCTCCGATCAGCACCCGTGGTTCGCCGAAAGCCGCGCCTCGCGCGACAATGCGCGCGCCAACTGGTATGTCTGGGCCGATCCCCGGCCCGACGGCACGCCGCCCAACAACTGGCTGTCTATCTTCGGCGGCTCCGCCTGGCACTGGGATCCGCGCCGCTGCCAGTATTATCTGCACAATTTCCTCGCCTCCCAGCCCGACCTCAACTTCCACGAACCGGCCGTGCAGGAGGCCCTGCTGGACGTGGCCCGGTTCTGGCTGGAGCGCGGGGTTGACGGGTTTCGCCTGGACACGATCAACTTCTACTTTCATGACAAGGAGTTGCGGGACAATCCTCCGCTTCCGCCCGAGCGGCGCAACAGCACCATCGCGCCGCTGGTCAATCCCTACAACTACCAGGATCACATCTACTCGAAGAACAGGCCGGAAAACCTTGAATTTCTGAGAAAACTACGCGCCCTGATGGAGCCCTACAACGCTGCGGCCGTGGGCGAGGTGGGCGATGCCCAGCGCGGGCTGGAGATCCTCGGCCAGTATACCGCCGGCGACGACCTGATGCAGATGTGCTATGCCTTCGAGCTTCTCTCCGGCGCCCGGCCCACCGCGGCGCGGATCGCCGAGGTGTTCGCCCGGGTCGAGGAGGTGGCGGCCGACGGCTGGGCCTGCTGGGCCTATTCCAACCACGACGTGGAGCGCCACGCCTCGCGCTGGGGCCTGTCCGGGCCGTCCGAGCGCGCCTTCGCCACGCTGCTGATGTGCCTGCGCGGCTCGGCCTGCATCTACCAGGGCGAAGAGCTGGGCCTGCCCCAGGCCGAGCTGTCCTTTTCCGATCTGCAGGATCCTTACGGCCTGGAATTCTGGCCCGAGTTCAAGGGCCGCGACGGCTGCCGCACGCCGATGGTCTGGGACGGAACGCAGCGCAATGGCGGCTTTTCCGAGGCCGACCGCACCTGGCTGCCGGTGGCGCCAGAACACCTGTCCCGCTCGGTGGCCGCCGCCGAGGCAGACCCGGCCTCGCTTCTGCATCACTACCGCCGGGCGATCAGCTTCCGCCATGCCCATCCGGCGCTGCGCAGCGGCGCGCTTGCGGGGATGGCGGCCGAGGGGCCGGTGCTGCGTTTCTTCCGCGAGCACGAGGAAGAGCACATCTTCTGCGCCTTCAACCTTGGCGATGAGCCCGCAGAGATTGCCATGCCGGCGGGGCAATGGGTGCAGATCGGGGCCGAGCTGAACAGCGCCCATGCGGGCGCGGACGGCATCGTGCGGCTGGGGCCGTGGCAGACCTGCCTGGCGCGGCGCATCGGGCGCGGATGAGAAGGAGGCTTGCGCAATGGCGGAACTGAAGCTGAAGGGTGTCGGCAAGAGCTATGGCACGGTGGAGGTTCTCAGGGACATCAACCTCGACATCGCCACCGGCGAGCTTGTCGTCTTCGTCGGGCCTTCGGGCTGCGGCAAGTCGACGCTCCTGCGGATGATCGCGGGGCTGGAGAAGATCACCGCCGGCACGCTGGAGATCGACGGGCAGGTGGTCAACGACGTTCCCCCCGCCCAGCGCGGGATCGCCATGGTGTTCCAGTCCTACGCGCTCTATCCGCACATGACGGTGCGCGACAACATGAGCTTCGCCCTGAAGATCGCCCGCAAGCCCAGGGCCGAGATCGAGGCGGCGGTGAACCGGGCGGCCGAGATCCTCCAGCTCACCCCCTATCTCGACCGCCTGCCGAAGGAGCTTTCGGGCGGCCAGCGCCAGCGGGTGGCGATCGGGCGTTCCATCGTGCGCGACCCGAAGGTCTATCTGTTCGACGAGCCGCTTTCGAACCTCGACGCGGCGCTGCGGGTGGCCACCCGGATCGAGATCGCCCAGCTCAAGGAGAGCATGCCCGACAGCACGATGATCTATGTCACCCATGACCAGGTCGAGGCGATGACGCTGGCCTCGCGCATCGTGGTGCTGGCCGACAAGGGCATCGCCCAGGTGGGCCCGCCGCTGGAGCTCTACGAGCGCCCCCGCAACGAGTTCGTGGCTCGCTTCATCGGCTCGCCGGCCATGAACCTTCTTGCCGGCGAGATCGTCGAGACCGGCACCACGACCACCGTGCGGCTGGAAAACGGCGGCACGGCGGTTTCCGGCGTGCCCACCGGGGAGGGCGACAGGGGGATGAAGGTGAACGTAGGGATCCGCCCCGAAGACCTGACCCTGACCGACGGCCCGGCCGTTCATGTGGGCGAGGTGGACATGATCGAGGCGCTCGGCGAGGTGACGCAGCTGCATTTCCTGGCCCCCGACGGCGAGATCGCGGTGATCGCCAAGCTGCCCGGCATCCGCTCCAGCCTGCGCGGGCAGACGGTGCGGCTGAGCGCCGATCCGGCCAAGGTGCACCTTTTCGCAAACGGCCAGTCGCTGCTCTACCGCTAGCCGCGGCCCTTGCGCGCCGCGGCTGCCCGGCGCGTTTCAGGCCCCGCCGCCCGGCCTCACAGGAGGCTCGGCAGCCACAGCACGATCCCCGGGAAGGCGATCAGCACCAGAACGGTGGCCACGTCGGCGATGAAGAAGGGCGAGGCGCCGCGGAAGACGTCCTGCACCGAGATCGGCAGCCGGTTCTGTTGCGCCACCCCCGCCACCACGTAGCAGTTGAGCCCGATCGGCGGCGTGATCAGGCACAGCTCGGCCATCTTCACCACGATGATGCCGAACCAGATCGCCACCTCCTCGGAGGTCATGCCCAGCGCCGAGGCCTCGCGGGTGACGTCCGGCCCGCCGTTGAGCGCGATGATCGCCGGGTAGGTCACCGGCAGGGTGAGGATCAGCATGCCGATGGCGTCCATGAACATCCCCAGCACCACATAGGCCCCGAGGATCAGGAACAGCGTGATGTAGGGCGACTGCTCCAGCCCGCCGATGAACTCGGCGAAGGCTTCGGGCAGGTTGGCGAAGCCCAGGAAGCGCACGAAGATCAGCACCCCCCAGATCATGGTGAAGATCATCACCGTCAGCTTGGCCGCCTCCATCAGCGCGCCTTTCAGCTGGTGCCAGCGCATCCCCTGCCACAGGGCCATCAGCAGCACCGTGAAGGCCCCCAGCGCGCCCGCCTCCGTGGGCGTGGCCCAGCCGAAATAGATGGAATAGATGATGATGAAGATCACCACCGCGATCGGCGCCGTTCCGGGCAGCGAGGCGAATTTCTCGCGCCAGGTGAAGCCGCCCACCGGCGGGCCGAGGTTCTTGCGGAACCTGGCCAGCCCGATGATCAGCCCGGCATAGATCAGCGCCGAGACGGCGCCGGGCAGGAAGCCCGCCAGCAGCAGCTTGCCCACCGACTGCTCGACGATGATCGCGTAGATCACCAGGATTGCCGAAGGCGGGATCAGCGAGGCCAGCGTGCCGCCGGCGGCCACGACGCCAGAGGCGAAGCGCTTGTCATAGCCCACCTGCAGCATTTCGGGGATGGCGATGCGGGCGAACACCGCCGAGGTGGCCACCGAGGCCCCCGAGACGGCGGCAAACCCTGCGGTGGCGAATACCGTCGCCACCCCCATGCCGCCGGGCAGCCAGCCCACCCATCGCTTGGCCGCCTCGAACAGGTAGCGCGTGAGCCCCGCATAGAAGGCAAGATAGCCGATCAGGATGAAGGTCGGGATCAGCGACAGCGCGTAAGTTGTCGACTTGGAGTGCGGAATCTGCCCCACCAGCTTCATCGCGGTGATCAGGCCGCGGTCGAAGCCCTGCTTCTGCATGAAGAACAGCGCCAGCCCCAGAAAGCCGATGAAAGCGGTGGCGAAGGCCACCCGCACTCCGATCAGCACCAGAATCACGAGAACGCCGCTGAGCCACAGGGACAGGTTGAAGATATCGACCCCGGCAAGCAGGGCCTTCATGTCGATGATGCTATCCATTCCGGTCCTCGACGACTTTGGCCTCGTGCATGGCCTGTTCGGCCGGATCCTCCGGCAGCGGCACCGCCACCGGGCGTTCGGGGTTCAGCCTGATCGCGCGGCCGTAGGCCCACAGCTGCAGCGCCAGGCGCACCCACAGCAGGGTCATGGAAAAGGCGACGATCGCCTTGCCGGGCCAGATCGGCAGCGAGATGTCGATGGTGCTGTCGCGCGACCACATCGGGCTGTTCAGGTCGAAGCTGCGGTCGAAGTGGTAATAGGTGCCGTAGATCAGCGCCGTGGTCAGGATCAGCATGAACAGCACCGAGAGGAACTCCGCCAGCCACAGCAGCCGGCCGCGCAGCGCGGTGACCACGATGTCCATGCGGATGTGCCCGCCCTCGCGCTGGCAGTAGGACAGGCCGAGAAAGGCGAAGACCACCATGAACTGTTCTGTCCAGTCCACGTAGCCCGGCACCGGCGAGGCCAGGAACTTGCGCCCCAGCACGTTGGCCACCGCCAGGAGCACCAGGAAGAAGATGACGATCCCGGAGACCAGGTTGAGGAAGCTTTCCAGCTTGTAGACCTGACGATCGAGCCACGAAAGGCGGCTGTCGTCGGTCAGGACGGAAGATGATGACATGCGGTTGGAATCCCGATCTTCCCGGCCCGGCGATCGCCGGGCCGGGCCAGAGGTTGATCAGTTGTTGCCCGAACGGACCTCTTCGAGCGTTTTCATCACCAGATCGTAGAGCTCCTGGCCGGGAATGCCCTGGGCCTCCATGTCGGCGATCCACTTGTCGCGGATCGGGTCGGCCGCCCTGGCGCGGAACTCGGCGATCACCGATTCGTCGAGGCGCACGCGCTGCACGTTCTTCTCTTCGAGGATCTGGTCCCACTTCTCGAGCAGCTTCTTGTAGTTCTCGACATAGTAGTCGACGGCCTCGGGCACGGCCTCGTCGAGCACCTTGCGGAACTCGTCGGGCAGGGCTTCATAGGCATCGGTGTTGACCACCACCGGGCAGTTCACGGTGCCGGGGTTGAGGTTTTCCGTCCACCAGTCGGCGATGTCGATGGTGCGGAAGGCCAGATGCGCGTGCTGGGCGAAGGCCACCGTATCCACCACGCCCGATTCCATGGCGTTGTAGGCTT
>WFPZ01000236.1 GCA_015487335.1 Paracoccaceae bacterium | reverse complement strand
TGGCCAGCATCTCGCGCATGCCGGGGCCGCCGGCCGGGCCCTCGTTGCGGATCACCAGCACCTCGCCTTCCTTGTAGTCGCGCGCCTGCACGGCGGCGAAGGCGTCTTCCTCGCATTCGAACACCCGCGCCGGGCCGGTGAACACCTGCTGGTCTTCCTCCATGCCCGCCACCTTCACGATTGCCCCTTCGGGCGCGAGGTTGCCCTTCAGGCCGACCACCCCCCCGGTGGGCGAAATCGGGTTCTCCACCGGGTGGATAACGCGCCCGTCGGCCTCGCGCGAGACCATGTCGATCTCCTCGCCGATGGTGCGGCCCGTAACCGTAAGACAGTCCTCGTGGATCAGCCCTGCCTTGCGCAGCTCCTTCATCACCACCGGCACGCCGCCGGCCTCGTAGAGATCCTTCGCCACATACTGCCCGCCGGGCTTGAGATCGACGAAATAGGGCGTATCGCGGAAGATCTCGCACACGTCGTCCAGGTCGAAGTCGATCCCGGCCTCGTGGGCAATCGCCGGCAGGTGCAGCCCGGCATTGGTGGAACCGCCGGTGCAGGCCACCACGCGGGCCGCGTTTTCCAGAGACTTGCGGGTGACGATATCGCGCGCGCGGATGTTCTTCTCGATCAGCTTCATCACCGCCTCGCCCGAAGCCTCGGCGTAATGGTCGCGGCTTTCGTAGGGGGCCGGCGCGCCGGAGGAGTTGGGCAGCGCCAGGCCGAGGGCCTCGGAGACGCAGGCCATGGTATTGGCGGTGAACTGGCCGCCGCAGGCCCCGGCCGAGGGGCAGGCGATGCGCTCCAGCACTGCCAGCTCGGCCTCGCTCATGTTGCCCGCCTGATGCTGGCCCACGCCCTCGAAAACGTCCTGCACGGTGACGTCCTTCCCATCGAGCCGCCCCGGCAGGATCGAGCCTCCGTAGATGAACACCGAAGGCACGTTGAGGCGCACCATGGCCATCATCATCCCCGGCAGGGACTTGTCGCAGCCGGCCAGCCCGACGATGGCGTCATAGCAGTGGCCGCGCATCGTCAGCTCGACCGAATCGGCGATCACCTCGCGCGAGGCCAGCGAAGAGCGCATCCCCTCGTGCCCCATGGCGATACCGTCGGTAACGGTGATGGTGGTGAACTCGCGCGGGGTGCCGCCGCCGCTCTTGACGCCCAGCTTCACGGCCTGGGCCTGGCGGTTCAGCGCGATGTTGCACGGCGCAGCCTCGTTCCAGCATGTGGCCACGCCGACGAAGGGCTGGGAGATCTCTTCCTCGCCCAGGCCCATCGCATAGAGGTAGGAGCGATGCGGCGCGCGCTCGGGGCCTTCCGTCACGTGGCGGCTCGGCAGCTTGCTCTTGTCGAATCTGGTGTTGCGCATGGCTCTCCCTCCCTCGTCTGGCCTGGGTCCCGGAATAGTGTGGGGACAAGCGATTCACAAGGGCCGGAGGGGCGTTTAGAATGCGCTGCAGGCAACACCGGAGGGCCCCCATGATGACCCCTCGCCTTGAACGCTACGTGGCCCCCGCCCGGCAGAGGGCGCAGATCTGGCGCCTGATCCTCGGGGCGGTTGTGGTGGCGGCGCTCTCGATGGCCGGCCTTGCCGCCGTCTTCGGCCTGCTGTGGCTGCTGATGGGGGCCGAGGGGGCCCGCCACATCGCCATCGAGATGAGCCGGGCCGACACGCCCCGCGGGGTGTTCCTGCTGCTGAGCGGCTTTGCCGGCATGGCCCTGGGGCCGGTGGTCGCGGTGCGGCTGGTACACCGGCGCCGCGCCATGACGCTGTTCGGCCCGCCGGTGCAGGTGCAACGCGATTTCCTTGTTGCGGCGGCGGTGGTGGCAGCCGTCAACGCCGTGGCGCTGACGGGCTGGTCGCTGGCCTTTGACGCGGTGCCGAACCTGCGGCTCGGCGCCTGGCTTGCGCTGCTGCTTCCGGGCCTTGCCGGGCTGGCGCTGCAGACCGGGGCGGAAGAGCTGGTGTTCCGCGGCTACCTGCTTCAGCAGCTGGCGGCCCGCTTTCGCTCTCCGCTGGTGTGGATGGGGCTGCCCGGCCTCGTCTTCGGGCTGGCCCATTACGACCCGGCCACCAACGGCCCCAACACCTGGCTGGTGGTGGGCGCGACCTTCCTGTTCGCCCTTCTCGCCGCCGACCTGACCCGCGTCACCGGCAGCATCGGAGCGGCCTGGGGCTTTCACTTCGCCAATAACGTGATGGCGATTCTCGTCCTGTCCCTGGACGGCACGATCACCGGCCTGTCGCTGTGGCGCACCCCCTATGGCGCGGGCGACGGCGCCCTCCTGCCGGGACTGCTGGCAATGGATGCAGCCGTCATGCTTCTGGCCTGGGCCATCCTGCGCCGGGTGCTGCAACGCTGATTGCATTTCCACCCCGCTGCCCTTATCTCGGGGCCAGAACGCAGACAGACTGGCGCCCGCATGAACTGGATTTCCAACTACGTCCGCCCCAAGATCAACTCGCTGTTCTCGCGCCGGGAAGTGCCCGAGAACCTGTGGACCAAGTGCCCCGAATGCGGCACCATGCTGTTTCACCGTGAGCTGGCGGAAAACCTCAACGTCTGCACCAACTGCGATCATCACATGGCCTTCAAGCCGCGTGAGCGCTTCAAGGCCCTGTTCGACGGCGGGATCTTCACGGAAATCGACGTTCCCCAGCCGATCGCCGATCCGCTGCAGTTCCGCGACCAGAAGAAATACCCCGACCGGCTGAAGGCCGCCCAGAAAGCAACCGGCGAGAAGGAAGCGATGCTGGTGGCCGAGGGTGAGATCGGGCGTACCCCGATCGTGGCCGCGGCGCAGGATTTCTCTTTCATGGGCGGCTCGATGGGCATGTATGTGGGCAACGCCATCATCGCCGCCGCCGAACGCGCAGTGGAAATGAAACGCCCGCTGATCCTGTTTTCCGCCGCCGGCGGCGCACGGATGCAGGAAGGGATCCTCAGCCTGATGCAGATGCCGCGCACCACCGTGGCGGTGCGTATGCTCAAGGAGGCGGGCCTGCCCTATATCGTCGTGCTCACCCACCCCACCACGGGGGGCGTGACGGCCTCTTACGCCATGCTGGGCGATGTCCACATCGCCGAACCCAACGCGCTGATCTGTTTCGCCGGCCCGCGGGTGATCGAGCAGACCATCCGCGAGAAGCTTCCCGAGGGCTTCCAGCGGGCCGAGTACCTGCTCGACCACGGCATGCTGGACCGGGTGACCCACCGCAAGAACCTGCGCGACGAGCTGATCACCATCACCCGGATGCTGCTGGGCCTTCCGCCCGCCATCAAGGGAGATCTGCCCTCTCCGGAAGCGGACGCGCAGGAACAGGCGCAGGAACAGGCGGAAACCGGGAAGTGACCGCCACCGGCTCGGACGTCATCCTCGAACGGATGATGTCGCTGCACCCCAGGATCATCGACCTCACGCTCGATCGCATGTGGCGGCTGCTGGCCGCCCTGGGCCATCCCGAGCGCGCCCTGCCGCCGGTGATCCATATCGCGGGCACCAACGGCAAGGGCTCCACCCAGGCGATGCTGCGCGCCGGGCTGGAGGCCGCGGGCCGGCGCGTGCACGCCTATACCTCGCCGCACCTCGCCCGCTTCCACGAACGCATCCGCCTGGCCGGAGAGCTGATCTCCGAGCCCGCCCTGGCCGCCGTCCTCGACGAATGCGAAGCGGCCAACGGCGGCGCCGACATCACCTATTTCGAGATCACCACCGCCGCCGCCCTGCTGGCCTTTTCGCGCACCCCGGCCGATTTCCTGCTGCTCGAAGTGGGGCTGGGCGGGCGGCTCGACGCCACCAACGTGATCGAGCGCCCGGAACTGACGATCATCACCCCGGTTTCCATCGACCACCAGCAATACCTGGGCGAAACCCTGCCCGAGATCGCCGGGGAAAAGGCCGGGATCATGAAGCGCGGCGTGCCCTGTATCGTCGGCCCCCAGCCGCAGGAGGCGCTCGAGGTGATCGAGGCGCGCGCCGCCCGCCTCGGCGTGCCGCTGCTGGCCCATGGCCAGCACTGGCATGTCGCCGAGGAACACGGCCGCCTCGTCTATCAGGATGAAACCGGCCTGCTGGATCTGCCCATGCCCCGGCTGATCGGGGCGCATCAGGTGCACAACGCCGGCATCGCCGTCGCCGCCCTGCGCCAACTGGGGCTCGACGAAGCCGCCTGCGAGGCCGCGCTTGTCCGCGCCACCTGGCCCGCCCGCCTGCAACGGCTGCGCACCGGCCCTCTGGTCGAGGCAGCCGGCCGGGCCGAGCTGTGGCTTGACGGCGGGCACAACCCGGCTGCCGGCGCGGCCCTGGCCGAGGCGCTTTCGCGCCTGCCGCAGCGGCCCTTGCATCTGGTCTGCGGCATGCTGAACACCAAGGATGTCACCGGCTACCTGCGCCCGCTGGCGGCGATCGCACGATCCCTGCACGCGGTTTCCGTTCCCGGCGCAGAAGCCACCCTGCCCGCCGATGAAACCCGCGCCGCCGCCATCCGGGCAGGCCTGAGGGCCGACACGGCCGAAACCGTGACCGATGCCGTAACTGCCATTGCCACGTCTCACCCCGAGGCCCGTATCCTGATCTGTGGCTCGCTATATCTTGCCGGCCACGTGCTGCGGGAAAACGGCTGAAAACAGCCTTTACCTACCCGCTCTTCTGCCCCGAAATGCATCCCGGGGCGAATGCGCGCCCGCGCGCACAAGGGGCGCGCAGCCTGCTGCGACGCTTCAGTTCTCCGCCCAGCCGGCGCTTTGCATCTCGCGCAGGCGGCTGGCGGTGCGCTCGAATTCGAAGGCTCCCTCGCCCTCCACGTAAAGGTTCTCCGGCACGTCCGCCGCGCTCATGATCAGCCGGACCTTCGCTTCATAAAGCGCATCGATCAGCACCACGAAGCGGCGCGCCTCGTTGAAGTTGGAGCGCGAAAGCCGCGGCACGTCTTCCAGGATCAGCACCCGCACCGCATTGGCGATGGCCAGGTAATCGGCGGCCCCGAGGGGGCGGGCGCACAGCTCCCAGAAGGCGGCGCGCGCCACCCCGTCGCAATACCGGGGCAGTTCCACATCGCGCCCGTTCACCTTCAGCACCAGCGGCGCGCATTCCCCGCCGCTGAGATCCTGCCACAGGGCATCGATCTCGGCCCGCGCCCTGGCGTCATTGGGGGTGAAGTAGACCTGGGCCCCGGCCAGCCTTTCCTGCCGGTAGTCGGTGTCCGAGGCCAGGTGGCAGATCTCCATGCGATCCTTCAGAAGCTTTATGAAGGGCAGGAAAAGCTGCCGGTTGAGCCCGTCCTTGTAAAGATCGTCCGGGGGGCGGTTCGAGGTGGTGACGATCACCACCCCCGCGCCCAGCAGCGCCTCGAACAGCCGCCCGACGATCATCGCGTCGGCGATGTCGGTGATCTCCATCTCGTCAAGGGCCAGCAGCCGCAGCCGGGCGGAGATGGCCGCGGCCACCGGGCGCAGCGCGTCGTCCTCGCCGCGCTGGCGCGCCTCTTTCATGCCGGCGTGAACCTCCTGCATGAAGGCATGGAAATGCACCCGCCGGGCGGGGGCCTTCACCAGGCGCAGGAACATGTCCATCAGCATCGACTTGCCGCGCCCCACCCCGCCCCACAGGTAAAGCCCGCCGGGCGCCCGTGCCGATCTGGCGAACAGCCCCCGCAGGCCGCGCGGACGCGGCCTGTCGAGATGTTCGAGCAGACGGTCGAACGCGGGCAGAACCGCGATCTGCGCCGGATCCGGCGCAATCTCGCCCGCTCCCACGGCGGCGTCGTAGGCTTGCTGCATGCGTCCTGCCATCGCCACCAGTTAATCGCACCGGCCGGGCAAGAAAAGCGCCGATCGCCCCGTCTCTCCGCTTTTCGCCGTCAGGCGATGGCGGCGTGGGAGTCGCGCGCCAGTTCGCCGGTCACCCAGCACATCATGAAGCGGTAGGCGAGCCATAGAACCAGCGGCGAGCCCAGGGCCATGGTGGCGTAGATGCCGATCACCGGCCAGAACTCGTAGCCGAGCTGATGGGCCAGCACCTGCACGTTGAGAAAGGCACCGACCGGAAAGGCAAAGGCGGCCCAGGCCGGCGAATAGCCGCCCCTGATCATCCACGGCACCAGGAACAGCAGAACGACCATCACCCCGTTCCCCAGCCAGTAGAAGAAGGCAAAGGCCCTTTCATACCCCAGGCCGCCATAGCCCAGCGCAAACAGGCAGATCGGGGCGAGAAAGAGCATCACCGAGGGGCGCAGCCGTTCGGGGATGGGGTCGCTTCTGATCGTGGCGAATATGCCGATGGTGATGATGACCCAGGCAACCAGGGCCGCGGTGATCAGCCAGAGGCTCTCGCGCACGTAGCCCAGCGGGATGCCGGCAACGGGCCCCACCACCGGGCCAACGAAGGTGAAATACTGGAAGGTGGAGAAATGGCGCTTCTCGGGCGGATCCTTCCAGATGGCGACCAGCACCACGGCGCTGGCGGCGATCTGCATGATCACACCCGTCCACCACACCGGCGGCACCGAGACATCCAGCGGCAGCAGGGCCGCGGCCAGGACCATCATCGACATCGCCATGGCGGCGATCCCGGCCCGGGCCGGAGGGGTGCGCATGTCTTCCATCAGCACCCGCGGCCGGGCCAGCACCTTGACGGCATAAAACATCAGAAACCAGATGAAATAGGCGGTCGATACGCCCAGCATCAGGTCTCCGATGTCGCGCGGAACGGCGGGCAGATGATCGGCGGCATTCCTCCAGCCCAGCGCCAGGGTCATGAAACCGAGACTGACCGGGAATATGGCAGGCGGCGTCTGCCGCCATAACGGCGTTTCCAAAAGCAATGCGTTTCCTCCCTGGATCCTGTTCGCAGGTTCAGCCTAGGGAGAAAATCGCGCTTCGATCAAGCCTCTTGACGTCCAGGCGGGGGCCGGGCTTCAGCGGGCCTGCCACCTTTGCAGGATGTAACGGCTTGTCATCAGGTCCAGATGCGCGCCGCCGCCGTTCTTGAACAGGGTGATCTCGTCGTCGGAGGTGCGGGTGAACAGCCCCTTCGGGATATCGTAGAAATCGGCGATGATCGCATCGCGGGTGATGGTGCCGGCCTCCAGCGGCGTCTTGAGCTCTCCGATATGGTCGAGAGTTGTCTCGCGGCTGTCCACGAACACAAGCGCACGGGAGATCGCCGCATCATCGGCCTCGCGCATGTCGGGGCGGTAGGCGCCGATCAGGTCCACGTGCTGGCCGGGGTGCAGCCACTCGCCCCGGATCAGGGGGTCTTTCGTCATCGTCGCGGCGGTCACGATGTCGGCGGCGCGCACCGCCGTTTCCAGATCATCGGCCACCTCGGTGCCGGGCCAGTCTGCGGCCAGCCGCTCGGCCGCGGCGCGGCTGCGGTTCCAGACGGTGAAGCGGGCTCCCGGGAAGCCCGCCGCATAGGCCTCGCGCAGCGAACGCGCCACGGTCCCTGCACCCACGATCAGTATGTTGCGGGAATCCTTCCGCGCCAGCCGCAGCGCGGCCAGAAGGCTGTCTCCGGCGGTCTTCCATTTGGTGACGAGGTGGAAATCGAGCAGCGCCTCCAGCATGCCGTCGGTATCGGAATAGAGGCAGACCCCGCCATTGACGCTGGGTTTTCCCTGGCTGGTGTTGCCCGGAAAGATGGTGGCGGATTTCACCGCCAACCCCAGCCCGCTGATCCAGGCCGCACGGGAAAGCAGCGTGTCGGGATCGCGATAAAGGAAGCTGTCGCCGATCTCGGCGCGCGCCAGCCGATGGCCGGCCTCCAGCGCCTTCGTCAGTTCCAGCCAGTCGAGCAGGGGCTCGCACTCGGCAAAGGGGACGATCTCGATGTTCATCTTCGCTTCTCCAGGGACGCGGCGCGCACTGCCCGCTCCAGCGCGTCCAGAAAGCGCGAGCGGTCGGCCCTTGTAAAGCCCCGCCCGCCACCCCGGCGAAAGGGATCGGCAGCGCGCAGGTCGGCCATCAGGTCGCGGGTGGCGAGAATGTTGCCGATGTTGGCCCGCGTCAGAGCCTCGCCGTTGTGCCTGAGCACCCGCGCCCCGGCCTCCACGCATTTCGCCGCCAGCGGGATGTCACCGGTAACGACCACGTCGCCGGGCCCGGCGCGTTCGGCAATCCACATGTCGGCCGCATCGGGGCCTTCGGGCACGAAGACCGTCTCGACCAGCGGGCTGTCCGACGGCCTGAGCCCACCGTTGGAGACGAAGAACACCCTGACGCCGTGGCGGGTGGCCACGCGCTCGGCCTCGGCCTTCACCGGGCAGGCATCGGCATCGACGTAGATCACGGCCCGCCCCCGCGCCCCGGACAAGGCCCCGTCAGCCCGGCGGCAGCGCTACCCGGCACCGATCAGGGCACCGGCGGCAAACACCAGCGCGCCCCCCAGCACCACCTGGAACGTGGCCCGCCAGAACGGCGTTTCCATGAAGCGGTTCTGGATCCAGA
Source organism: Paracoccaceae bacterium (assembly GCA_015487335.1). GTDB lineage: Bacteria > Pseudomonadota > Alphaproteobacteria > Rhodobacterales > Rhodobacteraceae > S012-89. Next base: position 736 of record WFPZ01000236.1, on the reverse strand, counting down.
CAATGGCCCACAGCTCTATGAACACCACGATGATGGCAATGATCGTGGCCGTCCAGAAATCGGAGATCAGATAGGGCAGGGCATGGCCCAGCCCGCCTATGGTGGTCATCACGCCCGAGGAAAGGCCCCGCTTGAAGGGCGACCCCCTGCCCGAAAGCACCCCGTCATCCGAGGCGGCCTCGGTGAAGCCCATGGAGATCCCCGCACCGATGGAGGCCGCAAGCCCCACGAGAAAGGCCGTCCAGGTGTCCTGGGTGGCGAAGGCGGTGGCAAAGATGGGGGCCAGGGTGGATACCGAGCCATCCATCAGCCCCGCCAGGCCCGGCTGCACCCAGGTGAGCACGAACTGACGGTGCGCTTCGCGGTTCTCGCGCGAGCGGGTATCCTCGTCAAGGTGCTTCCGCTCCAGCTCGTCGGCGGCTTCCTTGTGGTCGGCCTCGGCCGCGGCCAGATCGCCCAGCAGCTTGCGGGTGTCGGCATCGGTGGTGCGCTCGGCGGCCATGCGGTAGAAGCGCTCGGCGTCGCGCTCCATGGCCTCGGCCTCGTCACGGATGCGTTCCAGCCCGAGGTTTTCCACCAGCCACACCGGCCGGCGGGCGTAGAAGCCCGAGACGTGCTCGCGCCGGATCAGCGGAATCACCTCGCCGAAGCGCTTCTTGTGCAGCTCGATCAGACGGCGGCGGTGCTCGTCCTCTTCCTCGGCCATGCCGTCGAAGACCTTGGCCGAAGCCGGGTA
>WFPZ01000235.1 GCA_015487335.1 Paracoccaceae bacterium | reverse complement strand
TGGGGCGGCCTGATGGGCAGCGGCGTCGAAGGCTGGTTCGCCTACGTGATCGCGCTGATCTTCCTGCTGTTCCGGCCGCAGGGCCTGTTCGGCGAAAAAATCATCGAAAGGGTATAGGCAGCCATGATCTATCGCGAAGCAGGACAGTTCAAGACCTCCTACAAGCAGGACTCGGCGATCTTCCCGATCCTGCAGGACAGGATCGCAATCTATTTCTACCTGTTCGTCGCCTTCATCGTCATACCCCTGTTCGGTTCGGATTTCTTCATCAACTCGATGATGATTCCCTTCCTGGTGTTCGCCCTGGCCGCCATCGGCCTGAACATCCTGACAGGGTATACCGGGCAGATCTCGCTGGGCACCGGGGGCTTCATGGGGGTCGGGGCCTACTCCGCCTACAAGCTGACCACCTATTTCCCGGAAACCAACATCATCCTTCTGATTCTGCTCTCGGGCTTCTTCGCCGCCGCGGTCGGAATGATCTTCGGTCTGCCGAGCCTTCGCATCAAGGGGTTCTACCTGGTGGTCACCACATTGGCGGCGCAGTTCTTCCTGGAGTGGGCCTTCATCCGCATTCCGTGGCTCTACAACTACAACGATTCCGGCGCCATCGAGGTGCCCCAGCGCGAGGCCTTCGGAATCATCGTCACCGGCGCCTTGGCCACGCCCACCGTGCGCTATCTGGTGGTGCTGAGCATCGTCGTCTTCCTGACCTGGATCGTCTCCAACCTGATCCACGGGCGGATCGGGCGCTCCTGGATGATGATCCGCGACATGGACATCGCGGCCGAGCTGATCGGGGTGCGGCCGCTTCACGCCAAGCTCTCGGCCTTCGCGGTATCGTCCTACATCGCCGGGGTGGCCGGTGCGCTGATGGTCTTCTTCTGGCTCGGCGCGGCCGAGGTGGAAAGCTTCGACGTGAACCATTCCTTCCTGATCCTGTTCATGGTGATCCTGGGGGGGCTCGGTTCGCTGGTCGGCTCGTTCCTGGGCGCGGCCTTCATCTGGATGCTGCCGATCATCATTCGCGCAACGCCGAAGGCGATGGGCCTCGACATCAATGCCTCGACAGTGGAGCAGATCAATTTCATGATCATCGGCGCGCTGATCGTCATCTTCCTGATCATCGAGCCGCATGGCCTGGCCCGTCTGTGGGCGATCGCCAAGCAGAAACTGCGCGTATGGCCCTTCCCCTACTGAGGGCCGGCGCGGACTGACGGTGCCGCCTTGAAGCCGGGCGGCAGCGCACGAGAAAGAAGAGGTTTCAACATTGAAGCGGCCGACCGTCCGCCGGCCGCGAAACTAGGGAGGAACAGAAATGTTCAGAAAACTTGCGACAGGCGCGACAATTCTCGCCATGGCAGCCACGCTGCAGGTGGGAAGCGCGAGTGCCGAGGAATCGCTCTACGTGCCGTCCCTGAGCTACCGGACCGGGCCGTTCGCCGGCAACGGCATCCCGGTGGCGAACGGTTTTGCCGATTATTTCACCATGCTCAACGAGCGTGACGGCGGCATCGGCGGCGTGCCGGTTACCGTCGAGGAATGCGAAACCGGCTACAACGCCCAGAAGGGGGTGGAGTGCTACGAGGCCACCAAGGGCAAGGGCGCGCTGGTCTACAACCCCTACTCCACCGGCATCACGCTGCAGCTGATCCCGAAGGCCCCGGTGGACAAGATTCCGGTTCTGTCCATGGGCTATGGCCTGTCGGCCGCGGCGGTGGGCGAGAAGTTCCCCTGGGTGTTCAACTATCCGGCCACCTACTGGGACCAGATGTCCTCGATCATCAAGTACATCGACAGCCAGGACGGCGGCATCAAGGGCAAGAAGATCGGCTTCATCTACCTTGACGTGGGCTACGGCAAGGAGCCGATCCCGCTTCTGGACCGGCTTGCCGAAGAGATGGGCTTTACCGTGGTCAAGTTCCCGGTCGGCGTGAAGGAGATGCAGAACCAGTCCTCGCAGTGGCTCAACGTCCGCAAGGAGCGCCCCGACTGGATGATCATGTGGGGCTGGGGCGCGATGAACGCCACCGCGGTGAAGGAAGCGGCCAAGATCCGCTATCCGCTTGACCGCTTCATCGGCAACTGGTGGTCCGGCGCCAATGCCGACCTCGAGCCGGTCGGCCAGGCAGGCAAGGGCTATCTTGCGGCGTCCATGTCCGCCAACGGCACCGATTTCCCGGCCATTCAGGACATCCTGAAGTACGTGGTCGATGCCGGCAAGAGCCAGGTCGCCGATCGCTCCGACGTGGGCAAGGTGCTCTACAACCGCGGCATGCTGAACGCCGTGGTAGTCGCCGAGGCGATCCGCACCGCCCAGGAGATGACCGGCAAGAAGATGATCACCGGCGAGGACATGCGCCTCGGCCTCGAGAACCTCAAGCTGACGAAAGAGCGCCTGAAGGAGCTCGGGCTCGAGGGCTTTACCGCTCCGATCATCGCTTCGTGCAAGAACCACGGCTCCGGCGGCTCGATCTTCCTGCAGCAGTGGGATGGCGAGAAGTGGGTGCGTGTTTCCGACGAGATCCCGCCGATGACCGATCTGGTCCGCGAGATGCTCGAGGAAGCGGCCGAAAAGTACATCGCCGACAAGCCCGACTGGCAGACCCAGGAGTGCGACGGCTGACGGCCACGGATCACCCCTCGGGGTGATCCGCGAACCGGGGGCCGGCCCCGCGGGGCCGGCTCCGCCCCTTCCCGGCGATCCGCCGATGGCAACCACAATTGACCGGACCCGAACCGATGAGCGCACAAGCCCAGGAAAAGCAGTCGCAGGCCGAGGAAATCCTGCAGGTCAACAACATCGAGGTGATCTACAACCACGTGATCCTCGTGCTCAAGGGCGTCAGCCTCAGCGTGCCCGAAGGCGGTATCATTGCGCTTCTGGGCGGCAATGGTGCAGGCAAGACGACCACGCTCAAGGCGATCTCCAACCTGCTGCATTCCGAGCGCGGCGAGGTCACCAAGGGGCAGATCCTCTACCGGGGCGAGCCCGTGGCCGAGCTGAACCCCGCCGAGCTGGTGCGCCGCGGCGTCATCCAGGTGATGGAGGGGCGGCACTGTTTCGAGCACCTGACCGTGGAGGAAAACCTGCTGACCGGTGCCTTCACCCGCCGCGATGGCCATGCGGCCATCCAGAAGGACCTGGAGATGGTCTATTCCTATTTCCCCCGGCTGAAGGACCGCCGCAAGAGCCTGGCGGGCTACACCTCGGGCGGCGAGCAGCAGATGATCGCCATCGGCCGCGCCCTGATGAGCCGGCCCGAGACGATCCTGCTCGACGAACCCTCCATGGGGCTTGCCCCGCAGCTGGTGGAAGAGATCTTCAACATCGTGAAGAACCTCAACGAAAAGGAGGGCGTGTCCTTCCTGCTGGCCGAGCAGAACACCAACGTGGCGCTGAAATACGCCCATTACGGCTATATCCTCGAAAGCGGCCGGGTGGTGATGGACGGCCCGGCGGCCGATCTGCGCGAGAACCCGGACGTGAAGGAATTCTACCTCGGGATCAGCGAGGAGGGCCGCAAGTCCTTCCGCGATGTGCGCAGCTACCGCCGCCGCAAGCGCTGGCTGAGTTGACGGAAGTCACGTGCCCGCCGCCGTGGCGGGTATCATCGCATGCAATCGGGTGGGGTGCTGCCCCGCCCCTCCGCCATCGAGCAGGAGGCCCACATGACCAGCTTCTACGACAGCCTTGAAACCCGTTCGGCCGATGAGCGCGCCGCCGACATCGCCCGCGCCCTGCCCGAACAGATCGCCCGCGCCAGGGCGCTGCCCGGGTATGCCGAGGCCCTGGCCGATGTGGACCCGGCGGCGATCACCTCTGCCGAGGCCCTGGCCGCCCTTCCGGTTTTGCGCAAGTCGGCCCTTGTGGAGGCCCAGGCGGCGCGCCCGCCCTTCGGCGGGTTCACGGCCGATGGTGCAGCCGGCTTCGAACATGTCTTCCAGTCTCCCGGCCCTATCTACGAGCCGGGGCGCACCACCCCCGACTGGTGGCGTCTGGGGCGCTTCATCCATGCCTGCGGCGTGCGCCGCGGCGATGTGGTGCAGAACTGCTTTTCCTACCATTTCACCCCGGCAGGCATGATGTTCGAAAGCGCCGCCCGCGCCGTGGGCGCAACGGTGTTCCCCGCCGGCACCGGCCAGACCGAGCTGCAGGTGCGCGCCGCCGCCCACCTGGGGGTGACCGCCTATGCCGGCACGCCGGATTACCTGAAGGTGATTCTCGACAAGGCCGACGAGATGGGCGTGAAGCTGAACATCACCCGCGCCGGCGTCGGCGGCGGGGCGCTGTTCCCCAGCCTGCGCCAGGAATACGCCGAGCGCGGCATCTCCTGTCTGCAATGCTACGCGACCGCCGATCTGGGCAACATCGCCTATGAAAGCGAGGCCATGGAGGGCATGATCGTCGATGAAGGCGTGATCGTCGAGATCGTCCGTCCCGGCACCGGCGATCCGGTCGCGGAGGGCGAGGTGGGCGAGGTGGTGGTCACCACGCTCAACCCCGACTATCCGCTGATCCGCTTCGCCACGGGCGACCTTTCCGCGGTGCTGCCCGGCCAGTCGCCCTGCGGGCGCACCAACATGCGCATCAAGGGCTGGATGGGCCGGGCCGACCAGACCACGAAGATCAAGGGCATGTTCGTGCGCCCCGAGCAGGTGGCGGACCTGGTGGCCCGCTTCCCCGAGGTCGCGCGCGCCCGGGTGATCGCCACCCGCGAGGGCGAGATGGATGTCATGACGGTGCAGATCGAGACCAGAGGCGGCGACCGGGCCGCCTACGAGACGGCCGTGCGCGAGATCCTCAAGCTGAAGGGCAGGGTGGAGCTTGTCGCGCCGGGAAGCCTGCCCAATGATGGAAAGGTGATCGACGACCAGCGCAGCTACGACTGAACGTCGCCCATCGGCTTGCGGGCCGGAGGCGCACCGCCTGGTAACTTTTGCGCGACCGGCAGGACATTTTTTCTCATTGTGCTAGTCCTTTCCTCCTCTACGTGCAGATCATGCACGAATGGAATAAAATTTCGTGAGGAGCTAGCAATGTTAATGAACGTCAGGAGCCGGATTGCCGGCATCGTGATCATGGCTGCGGTTGCGGCCGGTGGCGCGGCCATGGCGCAGGCGCAGAACATGGCGCAGGTTCACATGGGCCATGTGACCGAGGGCTGGAAGGATACGCCCGAGGGCAAGGGCTTTCTGCCGACCGCCATTGCCGAGGCCGAGATCGCGCTGAAACACGCCGGGCTGATGATGCAGCAGCCCGACAATCTGGAGTGGCTCAAGACCCACGCCGGCCATGTGCTGC
>WFPZ01000234.1 GCA_015487335.1 Paracoccaceae bacterium | reverse complement strand
CTGCACGCCTATGGCTTCGGCTCCACCCCGCAGGTGATCTGGGGGCGGGTGGCGGGAATGTATCTCACCTTCGCCGCGATCACCGTGCTGGCACTGGCCAATATCGCTCTGGCGCTGTTCTGAAACTTCCAGGAGGCACGAATGCTTGAACTTCTCACCGACCCGGCCGCCTGGGCCTCGTTTCTCACCCTGACGGTGCTGGAGATCATCCTCGGCATCGACAACGTGATCTTCATCTCGATCACCACCTCCAGCCTGCCCCGAGAGCGCCAGCGGCTGGCCCGCAACCTCGGGCTGACGGGGGCGCTGGGGCTGCGCGTGGCGCTGCTGTTCTCGATCGCCTGGATCGTTTCGCTGAAGGAGCCGGTGCTCAGCGTGCTGGGGCGTGATTTCTCGTGGCGCGACTTCATCCTGCTGGCCGGCGGGCTGTTTCTGCTGTGGAAGGCCTCGACCGAGATCTTCAACGAGGTCGAGGGCACCGAGCACCACACCGGGCGGGCCCGGGCCACCTTCACCGCGGTGATCTTCCAGATCATGGTGCTCGATCTGGTGTTCTCGCTCGACAGCGTGATCACCGCCGTGGGCATCGCCGACGAGCTGGCGGTGATGGTCGCCGCCGTCACCGTGGCCATCGGGGTGATGATGGTCGCCGCCGAACCGATCTCGGGCTTTGTCGAGAATCACCCCTCCACCAAGATGCTTGCCCTGGCCTTCCTGGCGATGATCGGCATGGCCCTGGTGGCGGACGGATTCGGCATGCACATCGACCGCGGCTTCATCTATGCGGCCATGGGCTTCGCCGGTACGGTCGAGGCCCTCAACCTGCTGCGCGCCAGGCGGCGCAGACGCGCCCGCGAACGATAGATTTTTCCCGCGTCGGCGCATTTTTCCTCTTGCAGCCGGCGCGCGGAATTTATATTTCCCCCTCACCCAACGGATGCGGGCGTAGCTCAGGGGTAGAGCATTACCTTGCCAAGGTAAGGGTCGTGAGTTCGAATCTCATCGCCCGCTCCAATTTCTCCCATCCGGGAGGGCGAAATGGCGGCCACGGGGCCGCCTTTTTCATGGGGCGAGCAGCCGCGCAGGCGTCTGCTCATGGGTCGGCCCGTCCGGGCGCCCCGGCCGCTTCAGAACGCCTTGAAGGTCAGCGTGGTCAGCGAGCGCTCGATCCCCTCGATATCCAGCAGGTTCTCGTTGATGAAATGGCCCACGTCCTCTCCTTCGGGGACATAGAGCTTGAGCAGCAGGTCCCATTCCCCGCTGGTGGAATAAAGCTCCGAATGGATTTCGCGCAGGGCGATCTCGTCGGCCACCCTGTAGGTGGTGCCGGGCTTGCAGCGCAGTTGCACAAAGACGCAGGTGGTCATCTCGTTCTCCGATATCCGTCCGCCCGCAGGCTGGCACAATGGACACGCCGCCGCAATGTGTCTTGCAACACCTTGGCCTTGGCGCCCCGCCAACCTATAACCGCCGCGAACCATCAACGGAGGCCCCGATGCGCAGCGCCAGCATCACCCGCCAGACCGCGGAAACCGAAATCAGCGTCGAGATCGCCCTCGACGGCAGCGGCCGCTATGACAACGCCACCGGCGTGGGGTTCTTCGACCACATGCTCGATCAGCTCGCCCGGCATTCGCTGATCGACATGACGATCCGCGCCAAGGGCGATCTGCACATCGACGACCACCACACGGTGGAAGACACCGGCATCGCGTTGGGCCAGGCGCTGGCCCGCGCCCTGGGCGACAAGAAGGGCATCCGCCGCTACGGCGAATGCCGCCTGCCCATGGACGACGCCCAGGTGGCCTGCGCGCTCGATCTCTCGGGCCGTCCCTTCCTGGTGTGGAACATCGAGATGCCCTCCGCCAGGATCGGCACCTTCGACACCGAGCTGGTGCGCGAGTTCTTCCAGGCGTTCTCGACCCATGGCGGGATCACCCTGCATCTGGATCTGATCCACGGGATCAACAGCCACCACATCGCCGAGGCCGCCTTCAAGGCCTGCGCCCGCGCCCTGCGCCAGGCCGTGGAAACGGACCCGCGCAAGGCCGACGCGATCCCCTCCACCAAGGGGGCGCTTTAGTGCTGACGGTTCTGGTCGATTACGATTCGGGCAACCTGCACTCGGCAGAGAAGGCCTTTCAGCGCATGGCTGCCGAAGGCGGGGCGGGCGAGGTGCTCGTCTCCTCGCGCCCCGAAGACGTGGCCCGCGCCGATCGCATCGTGCTGCCCGGCGACGGTGCCTTCCCGGCCTGCCGGAGGCAGCTGGCCGAATATACCGGCCTGTCGGAGGCCATCGAAGAGGCGGTTGCCACCCGCGGCCGCCCGTTTCTGGGCATCTGCGTGGGCATGCAGATGATGGCCACCCTGAGCCGCGAATACGAGGTGACCGAGGGCTTCGGCTGGATCCCCGGCGAGGTGGTACGCATCACCCCCGACGACCCCTCCCTGAAGGTGCCGCACATGGGCTGGAACGATCTGGTCGTGGACCGCCCGCACCCGGTGCTGGAGGGAATCACCACCGGCACCCACGCCTATTTCGTGCACTCCTACCACTTCCGGGTGGCCGACCCGGCCCATCTGCTGGCCCATTGCGATTACGGCGGCACGATCACCGCCATCGTCGGGCGCGACAACATGATCGGCACCCAGTTCCACCCGGAAAAAAGCCAGGCCGCCGGGCTGCGGCTTATCGCCAATTTCCTGGCCTGGAGGCCCTGAGCCCCAGGGCAGCGGGGCATCCGGGGTGGCGGGGGCTTCCGCCCCCCTTGCCCCTGACGGGGCAATTCCCCCCGAGAGTATTTGCCGACAGAAGAAAGGGATTCGCCCTTCTTCCTTCCTCTTCCGGAAAGTGCGCCCGTGTGGCGGAAGCCGCCGGCCGGGGCTCAGGCTCAGGCCCCATCAATCCCGCATTCACAGCGCCCCGGACGCAAGATATCAGGCGTCTGGCGCGCGCCGGACAGGGTGGACCCCCTTTCCAAGCGGGCCAGGCGCCTGAGATGAAGTGTCCGGGGCGCCCGGAGGGGTTGGCGGATTTGCCCCCTGAATGCGTTGCAGCGCCTTGAAATAGAAATGCTGTTCCGGCGGCGCTGCGCCTGTTCAGGGAACAAATCTGCCAAACTGTGAGGGCGGGATCAATGGGTCCTGTGCCTAGTCAGCCGTGTCCGTCCGCTGGTCCGCCGCCTTGCGGGGGCGTCGGAGGGGCGAGGGGTGCAAAGGTCTGCCCGGCCCGCGCCTCCGCCACCCGGCGGATCACCGTCTGAAGGTCGGTCTCGAGCTCCAGCAGGCTGGCCTGAAAGGCCGGCGGCGGGCCGGTGATTGGCTCGGCCCGGCGCGTGAACCACATCCGCGCCTGCTGTTGCGTGCCGCCCTCGCGGCCCGAGAGATTGTCGTTGCGTGCCCCGTCGGTGCCGTCGGCCGCCTGCGGCGGCCGGATGGCCGGCGCGGGGGCGGGCGTGTCGATGCGGGGCTGAAGCTGGGCCGCCAGGCCCGAGATTGCGCTGAAGATATCCGGCATGCGAATCGGCTCCTTTCCCGGAGCCCCCAACCCGGGAATCGCCTTAGCAGCTGCGGGTTAACAAAGGGTTCAGAAGGAACCGCCCGGCGCGGGTGTCAGGGCGCGGCGGTAGAGCTGCTCCAGAAACGCCGCCGCATCCCGGAAATGCTCGTCCCCCTCGGGCTGGAGAATGCCGCGCACCTGAACGTCGAAATCGGCGTAATGCTGGGTGGTGGCCCAGATCGAGAAGATCAGGTGGTGGGGATCGAGCGGTGCGATCTTTCCCGCCTCGGCCCAGCCCCTGATGAGGGCGGCCTTCTCGTCCACCAGATCGCGCAGCTCGCCCTCGATCTGGTCGAGAATGCGCGGCGCGCCCTGCACGATCTCGTTG
>WFPZ01000233.1 GCA_015487335.1 Paracoccaceae bacterium | reverse complement strand
CGGGCAAGGTCACCGTCAACGGCAAGGACATGAACACCTATTTCGCCCGTCCGGTGCTGCAGATGATCCTGCGCCAGCCCTTCCAGGTGGCCGGGGTCGAGGATCAGTTCGACGTCGTCGCCACCGTCAAGGGCGGCGGGCTGTCGGGGCAAGCCGGCGCGGTGAAGCACGGCATCTCCAAGGCGCTGCAGCTTTATGACCCGGGCCTGCGTCCGGCGCTGAAGGCGGCGGGCTTCCTGACCCGCGACAGCCGCGTGGTGGAGCGCAAGAAGTACGGCAAGCGCAAGGCGCGCCGCAGCTTCCAGTTCTCCAAGCGCTGACGATACCGCGAAATATGCGCGAAGTTTTCAGGGGCTGCCTCGAGGGGCGGCCCCTGTCCGTTCTGCGGCCCTGCTGTTGTGTTCAGCTGCCGATCTCGGCCAGGTCGTACGGCGTCGTCTGATAGATCTGGTTGATCCAGTTGCCGTAGAGCAGATGCCCGTGGCTGCGCCAGCGGTTCAGTGGCGGCTTGCTCGGGTCGTCGTCGGGGTAGTAGTTGACGGGAATGTTGACCGGCGTGCCGTTGGCCACGTCGCGGTCGTACTCCTGCTTCAGCGTGTCGCTGTCATATTCGAAATGGTTGAAGATGTAGAGCGCCCGGTGCGCAGGATCTTCCACCAGGCAGGGCCCGACCTCGTCGGAGGCCAAGAGCGTCACCAGCCCGGGGACGGCGTCGATCTCGTCCTGGCGCATCTCCGTCCAGCGGCTGACGGGAATCACGAAATCGTCCGAAAATCCGCGCAGATAGGGAGAGCTCGGCGCCAGGTTCCGGTGCCGGAAACAGCCGAAGGCCTTTTGCTCGAGCATGTGCTTTTCCACCCCGTGGAAATGATTGATCATCGCCATGCCCCCCCAGCACACGCCGAAGGTGGAATGGACGTTGGTCTGGGTCCAGTCCATCACCTCGAGCATCTCGTCCCAGTAGGTGACCTCCTCGAAGGGCAGGTGCTCGATCGGGGCGCCGGTGATGATCAGACCGTCGAACTTTTCGCCCTTCACCTCCTGGAAGGGGCGGTAGAACTCGGCCATGTGCTCGGCGGCGGTGTTCTTCGTCTTGTGTTCGGTCATGCGGATCAGGCTGAGCTCAATCTGCAGCGGCGTGGCCCCGATCAGCCGGGCGAACTGGTTCTCCGTCTGGATCTTCTTGGGCATCAGGTTCAGAAGCCCGATGCGCAGCGGCCGGATGTCCTGGCGCGCGGCCCGGCTTTCGGACATCACCATGACCCCCTCGCGCCTGAGCACGTCGAAGGCGGGCAGGTTTTCCGGCAGCGTGATGGGCATCTGGGGGTCTCCGCTTCGCTGAATGCCTGAAGGTTGCTGAAATAGCCTCAGCCGGTGCGCTTCTCAAGGGCGCGCGCGATCAGCGCCTCGAAGTCTTCGGCCGTGTCGAGCGCGGCCACGTCTTCGGCCTCCACCGTCACCCCCCAGTTGCGCGCCATCGCCTCGTAGCGCGGCTGGCGGTGGGCCATCGCCCGGGCAAAGGCGTAGCGGGCGAAATCGTCGGGATCGACCTCGTGCTCTTCCACGTTGTTTTCCTTCAGATATTCCTCCCACACGGCCGTCAGGAACGAGGGGCGATAATACATCGGCTTCGGGGCCCGTTCGAAGCGGCGGATCAGCTCTTCGGTATGGGCCTCCGAGCCCCGGATCCAGACCGGAAGCAGGTTCTTCGAAAGCGCCGTCAGCACCTCGTCCTCGGGGTTGTCGGGTTCCACCACCTCGCAGATCGAGCCCCCCGAATCGCAGACGAAATTGTCGTAGCCGTAAAGCTCGCGGGCGCGGTTGATGAAGTGCTCGGTGTCCAGCAGCGCCGAGATTTCCGCCCGGCGGTGCTGCTCCTGCCGGCGCATGTATTCGGCAAAGCTCAGGCCGCCCTTTTCAGGGTTGCCGGGCTTGCCGAGATAGGTGGAAAGGGGGGCGAGGTTGTCGAAGGTGATGTTGGAGGCGATGTAGATCGAATCGCTCATCAGCAGGTCGCGCAGGAACGGGTTGCGCATCGCCTCGCGCTTGAAGTTGTCGACGATGTGCTCACCCATGTAGCGGGTGCCGATACGGTAATCGACCGAGTAGTGAAACCAGTTGCCCGTCTCGCGCAGCATGTTCGAGACATGGGTCTTCCCCAGCCCCGACATCCCGAACAGCAGCACCCGCTTGCGCCCGGCCTTCAGCCAGTCATCCGCCGTGTGGTAGATCATCGCTCCGGTCCTCGGTCTTTTCCCTTGGGTAGCGCCAAACGGGCGGCGGTGGTAGCCGGTTTTTCGCCGCGCTCCGCCCGGTCGGGGGGAGGCGGCGCAGGACGCGCATCTCCACCACGATGTCGGGGCAATTTGCGCCGAAGATCATCGCCCGGTCCAGCCCCGCCTTCAATGCCTGCCAAATATCCCCGCCGGAGGCGCTGCCCCGCGGCTGCAACTTCATGCCTCCGGCAGGGATATTTCCGAGGCATTGAAAAGGATCTGTTTACCGGATCATGCGAGACTTCCCCCGCGGTACAGGCGGGGACGCCGATGACCGCAGGCGTTGAAGGCACCCTGTCCGCGGGTCGGGCAGGGTGTTCTCATTCCCGCGCGATCATTCCCACTCGATGGTCCCCGGCGGCTTGGAGGTGATGTCGTAGGTCACCCGGTTGATGCCCTTGACCTCGTTGATGATCCGGGTGGCGGTCTCGCCGAGGAATTCGTGGCTGAAGGGGTAGTAGTCGGCGGTCATGCCGTCAACGGAGGTGACCGCGCGCAGGGCGCAGGCGTAATCGTAGGTGCGCCCGTCGCCCATCACGCCCACCGTCTTCACCGGCAGGATGGCCACGAAGGCCTGCCAGATTTCATCGTAAAGCCCGTGGCGGCGGATCTGGTCGATGAAGATCGCGTCGGCGCGGCGCAGGATCTCCAGCTTCTCGCGGGTGATCTCGCCGGGGCAGCGGATGGCCAGGCCCGGGCCGGGGAAGGGATGACGGCCGATGAAGCTTTCGGGCAGGCCCAGTTCGCGCCCCAGCGCGCGGACCTCGTCCTTGAACAGCTCGCGCAGCGGCTCCACCAGTTTCAGCCCCATCTTCTCGGGCAGCCCGCCCACGTTGTGGTGGCTCTTGATCGTCACGCTCGGGCCGCCCGAGAAGCTGACGCTCTCGATCACGTCGGGGTAGAGCGTGCCCTGGGCGAGAAACTCGGCCCCCTCGATCTGGCCCGCGTATTTCTGGAACACGTCGATGAACAGCCGGCCGATGGTCTTGCGCTTGGTCTCGGGGTCCGAGACGCCTTCGAGCTCGCCCAGGAACAGCTCGCTTTCGTCGGCATGGATCAGCGGGATGTTGTAGTGGTCGCGAAACATCGAGACCACCTCCTCGGCTTCGCCCTGCCTGAGCAGGCCGTGGTCCACGAAGACGCAGGTCAGCCTGTCGCCGATGGCCTCGTGGATCAGCACCGCGGCAACTGAGGAATCGACCCCGCCCGACAGGCCGCAGATCACCCTTCTGTCGCCCACCTGCTCGCGGATCTTGCGGATTGCCTCTTCCTTGTAGGCGCCCATCGTCCAGTCGCCGGTGAAGCCGGCCAGGCGCATGAAGTTTTCCAGCAGCCTGCGGCCATTGGGGGTGTGGTGCACCTCCGGGTGGAACTGCACCGCGTAGAAATGGCGCTTGGGGTCCTCGACGATGGCGAAGGGGGCCCCCGGAGAGGTGGCGAGCACCCGAAACCCCGGCGCCAGCTCGGCCACGTGGTCTCCGTGGCTCATCCACACCTGCTCGGGGCCCTGCGCGAACCAGCCCTCCAGCAGCGCGCTTTCCGCCCCGCTCGGGGTGACGAAGGCGCGGCCGAATTCGGCGGTGCCGTGGCCGCGCTCCACCCTGCCGCCGAGCATCTGCATCATCACCTGCTGGCCGTAGCAGATGCCCAGCACCGGCACCCCAAGAGAGAACACCGCCTCGGGCGGGTGCGGGGCGCCTTCGTCGAACACCGAGGCCGGCCCCCCCGAGAGGATCACCGCCCGGGGGGCGAACTGCCTGAGGAAGTCTTCCGTGACCTTCTGGAAGGGGTGGATCTCGCAATAGACGTGCAGCTCGCGCGCCCGGCGGGCGATCAGCTGGGTCACCTGGCTGCCGAAGTCGATGATCAGGAGGCGGTCGTGGGATGATGTGCTCATGGGAGGCGGAATATTGCCCCCGGCGCGGGGGCGCAAGGGGCAGGGCGGCGGAGCGGGGCGCCCATGTCGCTTTTCTGGCTGAGGAGGCGCAATCCGCGCATGTTCCGGGCGCGTTTGCGGTTACACGGGCGGTGAGGGACATTCTATTCGCGGGAGAGCGTGAATGGCGGGACGTGCAAGGCGCAGGCGAGGCGGCGGCGGGGCGGCCCGGCGGGCCGAGCGCAGCACGCTGCAGGTGGAGGCGGCGCGCTTCATCGAGCGCAACATCCCCGATTTCGAGATCCTCACCGAGGAGGCGCTGGAGATCATCGAAGCCAATGCCGAGACGGTGCTGGCCGAGATCGGGGTGAATTTCGTTGAAAACCCGGCCGCGCTGGCGCTGTGGCGCGAGGCCGGCGCCGAGGTGGAGGGCGAGCGGGTGCGCATCCCGCGCGGGCTGGCCCGCAAGCTGTGCGCCAGCGCCCCATCGCGCTTCATCCAGCATGCCCGCAATCCGGCGCGCAACGTCGAGATCGGCGGGCGGAACCTGGTGCTGGCCCCGGTCTACGGCCCGCCCTTCGTGCGCGACCTCGAGGGCGGTCGGCGCTATGCCACGATGGAGGATTTCCGCAACTTCGTGCGCCTGGGCTACATGTCGAAATGGCTGCACCATTCCGGCGGCACCCTGTGCGAGCCCACCGACGTGGCCGTCAACAAGCGCCACCTCGACATGCTGCTGGCGCACATGACGCTGTCCGACAAGCCCTTCATGGGCTCGGTCACGGCGCCGGAAAACGCCCGTGATTCTGTCGAGATGGCGAAGATCCTCTTCGGCGAGGCCTTCGTGGAGAGCCATGTGGTGATGACGTCGCTGGTCAACATCAACTCGCCGCTCACCTTTGACGCCACCATGATGGGGGCGCTCGAGGTCTATGCGCGCGCCGGTCAGGCCTGCATCGTCTCGCCCTTCATCGTGGGCGGCGCGATGGCGCCGGTCTCGGTGGCGGGAACGCTAGCCCAGGTGCTGGCCGAGGTCATGGCCGGAGTGGCCTATGCGCAGCTGATCCGCCCCGGCGCGCCGGTGATCTTCGGCGCCTTCGTCACCTCGATCGACATGAACTCGGGCGCGCCCACCTTCGGCACCCCCGAGGCCGCCCAGATCACCCTCGGCGCCGGGCAGCTGGCCCGCCGGCTGGGGCTGCCGTTCCGCTCGGGCGGGGCGTTTACCGGCGCCAAGCTGCCCGACGCCCAGGCCGGGTATGAAAGCGCCAACTCGCTGAACGTCGCGCTGATGGCGGGCGTCAACTTCATGCTGCACGCGGCCGGCTGGCTGGAGGGGGGGCTGGTGGCGAGCTTCGAGAAATTCGTGCTCGATGCCGACCAGCTGGGGGTGCTGCACCGGCTGGCCCGCGGCGTGGACCTCAGCGAGAACGGACAGGGAATGGAGGCCATCCGCGAGGTCGGCCCGGGCGGCCACTACCTGGGCTGCGCCCATACCCAGGCCAATTTCCGAGATGCCTTCTGGCGCTCGGAGGTGCTGGACTACAAGCCCTTCGAGACCTGGGACGAGGAGGGCGCCCGCGATGCCCAGGCGCTGGCCGGGGCACGGGTGAAGAAGCTGCTGGCCGACTATCAGGCCCCGGCGCTCGATGCGGGCCTGGCCGAGGCGCTGGAGGATTACGTGGCCCGGCGCAAGGCGCAGATGCCCGACGCCTTCGGGTAGGCACGGCCCCGCCGGCGGCGGTGCCTTCCGGGGGCGCTGCCCCCGGGCCCCCGGGATGTTTTCGAGGCATTGAAGGGGGCGGGGGGCAGCCCGGGCGGCTTGCGGGCATGAAGAAAGCCGCGCATCCCTGCGCGGCTTTCTTGTTTCCGGGCGCTGGGGCTCAGGCCTCTTCGCGGCCCTCTTCGCCTTCTTCGGACGGGGCTTCGGCTTCGCCCCCTTCGATGTCCTCGCCCTCTTCGATCTGGGCGGCGCCGATGTCGTCGAACAGCTCGGCGATCTCGAACTCGGCGGCGGCCTCCTCTTCGGCGGCCAGTTCCTGGATCGACTTGCCCGAGGCCTGCAGCTCGGCTTCTTCCTCGGAGCGGGCGACGTTGAGGGTGATTTCCACCTCGACCTCGGGGTGCAGGCGCACCGTGACCTGGTGCAGGCCGAGCTCCTTGATCGGGCGAATCAGCACGACCTGCTTGCGGTCGACGCTGAACCCGGCCTCGGTGGCGGCCTGGGCCGCGTCACGGGTGGTGACCGAGCCGTAGAGAGCCCCCGAATCGGAGGCAGAGCGAATCACCACGAACTGCTGGCCGTCGAGCTTCTCGGCCAGGGCCTCGGCTTCCTTCCTGGTCTCGAGGTTGCGCGCCTCGAGCTGGGCCTTCTGTTCCTCGAAGACCTTGATGTTTTCCTCGGTGGCGCGCAGCGCCTTGCCCTGGGGCAGCAGGTAGTTGCGGGCGTAGCCGTCCTTGACGGAGACCACGTCGCCCATCTGGCCCAGCTTGGCCACGCGTTCCAGCAGAATGACTTGCATGGCTCTCTCCTCACTTCACGACATAGGGAAGCAGGGCGAGGAAGCGGGCGCGCTTGATGGCGCGGGCCAGTTCACGCTGCTTCTTGGCCGACACGGCGGTGATCCGCGACGGCACGATCTTGCCGCGCTCCGAGATGTAGCGCTGCAGCAGGCGGGTATCCTTGTAGTCGATCTTCGGCGCGTTGTCGCCGGAGAAGGGGCACACCTTGCGACGGCGGAAAAATGGTTTGGTTGCCATTGTCTAGATCCTTTTCCTGAGGCTCAGCGGCGGCGTTCGCGATCGTCGCGTTTCTGCATCTGGACCGAGGGGCCCTCGTCATGCTTGTCGACCTTCACGGTGAGGACGCGCATCACGTCTTCATGCAGCCGCATCAGGCGCTCCATCTCCTGCACCGCCGGCGCAGGCGCGTCGGTGCGCATGAAGGCGTAATGCCCCTTGCGGTTCTTGTTGATCTTGTAGGCCATCGTCTTGAGGCCCCAGTATTCGCTGTCCACGACCTTGCCGCCGTGGTCCGCGAGGATGGTGCCGAAATGTTCGATGAGGCCCTCGGCCTGCGCGCCCGACAGATCCTGACGGGCGATGAATACATGCTCGTACAGCGGCATGTTCTCTCCATTTTCAGGCGCGCTTCACCGGGCGGGCGATGCCTTCCGCGTCCCGCCCACGAGAGGCTGCGCCGGTTGTCGTGAAATGCGGAAGGATGCGGCCTTATACACTGTCTCCGAATTGTTGCAAGGGCGGCCAATTTTCGTCACGTTTCGGCACGATCATGCGGTCTCGTGGGGCCAAGGATGCAGGGCACAACGAGGTGGACATGAACGCGATCACCGATGAAAAGGGTCTGATTGTGAAGGGGTCCCGGCAGGGGGATGCCGTGGGCGTCGGCGAAACCTTCTGGGGCTACATCATCCACAAGGGCAAGAATGCCCGCGACAGGGCCGCCATCGGCGAGGTGGCGGCGACCACGGGCAGTGCCTTCTTCGGGCTTCTGGCCTACGGGCAGTGGCTGCTGCCGGGCCTGGCCGGCAATGCGGCGTCGCTTTCCCTGAAGATAGGGACGACGACGGTTTTCTTCATGTTTTCGGGCCTGCTTTATCTCATTGCCCGCCGCGGGCTCAGCAGCGAGGTGCATGTGGATGTCAAGCGCCGTCAGCTGCGCACCGTGCGGCGCAACCGCGAGGGCGTGGCCTCGCTGATGGAAAAGTTCGGCTTCGCGGAGATTTCCAGCGTCTACATGATCCGTTCGAAATCACCGTTCGTCCCGAACCGGCTGCTGGTGAAGCCGGCCTCTCGCCGGCTGCCGATCCTGGTGGCCTCGGGGCCGGCGTCCGAGCTCGAGCCGGTGCTGCGGCGGATGATTTCGGTGATGCGCGAGAGCCGGCCCAAGGAGGTGCCCGTGGTCACGCCGCGGCGCCATCGCAGCACGGGCAGAAGCCGGCCCAACGTTTTTGCTGCAAGGCAGGGCTGAACCCGCGACCGCCGGTCTCCTCCGGCCTGACGGAAAGAGCCGCCTTCGCGCGGCTCTTTGCTTGTTCGGGGGCTGCCGAGAGGCTACACCCCGGGCAAAGGGGACAAAGCTGGAGGAGGCATGAGCCGCGCATTCGTATTTCCCGGTCAGGGGGCACAGGCGATCGGCATGGGCAAGGCCCTGGCCGAGGCCTATCCGCAGGCACGGGCGGTGTTCGAGGAGGTCGACGAGGCGCTGGGCGAGAAGCTCTCGGCGCTGATCTGGGAGGGCGAGCAGGACGAGCTGACGCTGACCCGCAACGCCCAGCCGGCGCTGATGGCCACTTCGCTGGCGGCCATGGCGGCGCTGCGGGCGGAAGGGGTTCCGGTGGAGGCGGCGGCCTTCGTGGCCGGCCATTCGCTGGGCGAATACTCGGCGCTGGCCGCCGCCGGGGCGCTCAGCGTGGCCGATGCGGCCCGGCTTCTGCGCGCCCGCGGCAAGGCCATGCAGGAGGCCGTTGCGGTGGGCGAGGGCGCCATGGCCGCCCTTCTGGGGCTGAACTTCGAGCAGGCCCGCGAGGCGGCGGAGAAGGCCGCGCAGGGGCAGGTCTGCCAGGCGGCCAACGACAACGATCCGGGCCAGGTGGTGGTCTCGGGCCACCGCGAGGCGGTGGAGCGGGCCATCGAGATCGCCAGGGAGATGGGCGCGCGCCGCGCGGTGCTGCTGCCGGTCTCGGCGCCGTTTCACTGCGCGCTGATGCAGCCGGCGGCCGAGGTCATGGCCGAGGAGCTCTCCCGGGTGGAGATCGAGCCGCCGAAGGTGCCGCTGGTGGCCAACGTGCGTGCCGCGCCGGTCACCGACCCGGCCACCATCCGCTCGCTGCTGGTCGAGCAGGTCACCGGCGTGGTGCGCTGGCGCGAATCGGTGGCGTTCATGGCCGGCGAGGGCGTGGACGAATTCTGGGAAATCGGCGCCGGCAAGGCGCTTTCGGGAATGATCCGGCGGATCGTACGGGGGGCGGCCACGCGCCAGGCAGGCACCCCCGAAGAGGTGAAGTCAGCCGCGCAAACCATTGAAAAGGAAGAGAAAGATGTTTGATCTGACAGGCAGGAACGCCTTGATCACCGGCGCCTCGGGGGGCATCGGCGGGGCGATCGCGCGGGCGCTGCACGCCGCTGGCGCCACGGTGGGGCTTTCGGGTACCCGGCTGGAGCCTCTGGAGGCCCTGGCCGGCGAGCTGGGCGAACGCGCCCATGTGCTGCCCTGCAACCTTTCCGACCGCGAGGCGGTGGCGGCGCTGCCCGGGCAGGCGGCCGGGGCGATGGGCTCGGTGGACATCCTGGTGAACAACGCCGGCATCACCCGCGACAATCTCTTCATGCGCATGTCCGACGAGGAATGGGACAGCGTGCTGGAGGTCAACCTGACCTCCACCATGCGCCTGTGCCGCGCGGTGATGCGGCCGATGATGAAGGCGCGCTGGGGGCGGATCGTCAACATCGGCTCGGTGGTGGGCGCCACCGGCAATGCCGGCCAGGCCAATTACGCCGCCTCCAAGGCGGGGCTGGTGGGGATGACCAAATCCATCGCCCAGGAGGTGGCCTCGCGCGGGATCACCGCCAACGTGGTGGCCCCCGGTTTCATTGCCACCGCGATGACCGACAAGCTGAGCGATGACCAGAAGGCGAAGATCAACGCCCAGATCCCCGCCGCCCGCATGGGCACCCCCGAAGAGATCGCCGCGGCGGTGCTTTACCTGGCCAGCGAGGAGGCCGCCTATGTCACCGGCGCCACGCTGCACGTGAACGGCGGCATGGCGATGATCTGAGGTCTCGGAAGAAGGGCCGGCGCCCGGGGGGCATGGCCCGGGCGCCGGCTTCCGGGTTCAGGCAGGCCTGAAGAGGCGCCCGGTCACCAAGAGGCTGCCTCTCAGTCCCCGCAGGCTCTTGGCAGCGGCGAGAACGGCCAGGTCGGCCAGCGGTTCGACGGCCAGCACGATCACATAGGCCCCGGCGAAACTGGCGATTCCGGCAAGGTTCTCTGCCTGCAGCCCGTGGCCGTATATCGCCCAGAACCCGACCCAGGACACGACCCCGCCCTGGAAGGCCAGCGAAAGCGCCAGGGCCTGGCGGTATTTCAGATCGACATAAGGGGTGTTGTCCGCGATGATCCTTCGGGCCAGCGCCGAGAGGGTGAACAGCGGAACCAGCAGCGTGGTGACGTTCATTGCATATTGAGGCAGGTCGCCGGGGGCGAAGAACAGCCCCTGGATCAGCAGCCCCGTCGCAAGGCCGATGGCCGCGGGTGCCGCTCCGAGCAGCAGGAACAGGGTTGACCCGAGGATGAAATGCACTTCGGAGACCCCAACCGGAAAATGCGGCAGGATCTCGAAGGACGAAAAGACCATCCCCGTGGCCAGCGTGCTGCGAGCGAGCACCGAAAGCAGCCCGCGCCGCCTTGTCTCCCGCAGGGCCTCTCTCAGGCCATGGGCGGCCACGCCGGCCGCAGTTGCATAGGAAAGCGCGATCTTGGCGCCCGTGACGACGCCCGGTTCGATATGCATTGTGCTTGTCCTCTTCTTGCGCCGCATACACCCCGTGCAGCGGCAATGGATGTCTGACCATGGCGGAGGAGGATGTGCAGGTCCGGCTGCCCGGCCCGCCCATGCGCCCCGCATGGCCGTCGGCAAGTGATCCAGGCCGGTCTCCGGACTTGCGAGCTGCCCCTTGAAGAAAAGGGGCGGGGCGTTCACCTTCCCACGCGGTTGCGCGCAGTGGTTTCCCGAACGTCCCGTATCTCGCCCACCGTTGCGGGGGCAGTGCCGGACTGGGGCCCTGGGCCTTGAACCGGCTTCCCGTTTCACCCCCATCTGCGTTGCGGCTTGCATCCCGCGGGGGCACCTGAATCGCCCCGAGGCTAGCGGGCCGGTGCACGGGGGGCAAGCCCGCCTGCCGGTTTCGCCGCCTCTCCCTCAGGCGGCCCTCCGCGCGGTTGTGCCGAAAGCGTTTGCCTTGCCTGCGCGATGTGTTATAGGCGGCGCAGATTTGCCGGGGGGCTGCAGGCTTCGCCGGGCAATGCCTGCCTGTCGGGCGGGGCATGAGCGGCCACAGGGCCATAAGAAAAGTCGGGCCGAGGCCCCTGAATAACGTGAGGAAGAAAGATGAGCGACATCGCAGATCGCGTCAAAAAGATTGTTGTCGAGCACCTGGGCGTGGAAGAGGACAAGGTGACCGAATCCGCCTCCTTCATCGATGATCTGGGCGCCGACAGCCTCGATACGGTCGAACTGGTCATGGCCTTCGAGGAGGAGTTCGGCATCGAGATTCCCGACGATGCCGCCGAGACGATCCAGACTTTCGGCGACGCGGTGAAGTTCATTTCCGAAGCTTCCTGAATCACTTCGCGAAACGGTAAAAAGGCGGCGCCCTTCGCGGGGCGCCGTTTTTTTCGTTTCGGGGCCCGCAACCGGACCAGCGTTGCGGGCAGAGCCCGATCTTCGGGCGGACATTCCGGGGCGTGGCGGGCTAATGTGCCACGGCTGCAAGGGCGCCTTTGCCCGCGCGGCATGAGAAAGGGCCCGGAAGATGCTGGACAAGACCGCCAATGCCGTTCGGTCGGTGGATGTGAAAACCGTGAAGAGGTGGCTGGATCGCCACGAGATCCTGCTGGTGGACGTGCGCGAGGCCGCCGAGTTCGAGGCCGAGCACATCCCCGGCGCCCTGCTGCTGCCGCTTTCCAGCTTCGATCCCGAGACCTTCCCGGTGCTGCCGGGCAGGCGCGTCGTGCTGCATTGCGCCGTCGGCAGGCGCTCGGAGGCGGCGGGAAAGATGCTGCTGAGGGAGGGGCATCTGGAGGTGATGCACATGGCCGGCGGGCTGCAGGCCTGGAAGGAGGCGGGCTTTCCCGTCGAGGAGGCCCCCGAGCCGGCGCCCGGGTCCGCCGAAGCGACGCCGGCCTTTCTGTGCCCGGCGCCGGGGCGGGTGCTGGCCGATGAATACCTCGGCCCGCTGGGGATTTCCCCCGCCCAGCTGGCCGGGCGGATCGGGGTTTCGGAAAAGACGCTGGCCGGGCTGATCGCCGGAGAGGTGCCCGTGGACGCCGAGATGTCGCTGCGGCTGGCGCGCTATTTCAGCACCGCGGGTGATTTCTGGATGCGCCTGCAGATGGAGCACGACCTCGAGCGCACCCGCCATCGGCTGGGCGAGAGGATCCGCCGCGAAATCCGGCCGCGCGCCTCGGGCGGCTGAGCACGGGCCCGCCGAGCTGTCGCGGGTGTGGCAGTCTTTTCGTCTGGCCAAGTCTGACCAAGAGCAATCCCGCCGTTCCCGGGCATGTTGCGGTGACGCTGACCTCTCCGCCCGGGGCGCGCGCGGCCGTCCCGGGCATGCGCCCGCCCCACGGCGGGCGCATCCGCGCTCACCCGGGCGGTTACCTGTTTCACGCCGGCTGGCCGGCCATCTGCGACATGCGCCGGGGGCGCTGACGTTCCCCGCCTGCCGCCGGATCCCGGGGGCGGGTGCGGCATAAAGCTGCCGCCCGCTCTTGCCCCTTTCCCTCGGGCCGGGGTATCACGTGCCGGACAGGCTTTGCGCAAACGATGGGGGCAGGCATGCGTCGAGTGGTGGTTACCGGTCTGGGGATGGTCACGCCTCTGGCCTGTGGTGTCGAGGAAACCTGGCAGAGGCTGCTGGCCGGGCAGTCGGGGGCGGGCACGATCACCCGTTTCGACGCCAGCCATCTGGCCACCACCTATGCCTGCGAGATTCCCTTCGGCGACGGCTCGGACGGCACCTTCAATCCCGACGACTGGATGTCGCCCAAGGAGCGGCGCAAGGTGGACGATTTCATCCTCTACGGCATGGCCGCCGCCGAGCAGGCGGTGAGCGATGCGGGCTGGAAGCCCGAGGACGAGGAGGCGCGGCTGCGCACGGGGGTGCTGATCGGGTCCGGCATCGGCGGGCTGTCCTCGATCGCCGAAACGGCGGTGCTGCTGAAGGAGCGCGGCCCGCGGCGGGTTTCGCCCTTCTTCATCCCCGGCGCGCTGATCAACCTGGTCAGCGGGCAGGTGAGCATCCGCTACGGCTTCAAGGGGCCGAACCATGCGGTGGTGACGGCCTGTTCCACCGGCGCCCATGCCATCGGCGATGCGGCGCGGCTGATCCAGTGGGGCGATGCCGACGTGATGGTCGCCGGCGGCGCGGAAAGCCCGATCTCGGAGATCGGGATCGCCGGATTCAACGCCTGCAAGGCGCTGTCCACCAAGCGCGGCGACGAGCCCGAACGCGCCTCGCGCCCCTATGACGCGGACCGCGACGGGTTCGTGATGGGCGAGGGCGCCGGGGTGGTGGTGCTCGAGGAGCTGGAGCATGCGCGCGCGCGGGGGGCGAAGATCTATGCCGAGGTGGCGGGATACGGGCTGTCGGGCGACGCCTACCACATCACCGCCCCGGCCGAGGACGGAAACGGCGGGTATCGTTCGATGAAGGCGGCGATCGAGCGGGCCGGGCTGACGCCCGCCGATATCGACTACATCAATGCCCATGGCACCTCGACCATGGCCGACACCATCGAACTGGCCGCCGTCGAGCGGCTGATGGGCGAGGCGGCGGCGAAGGCGACGATGTCCTCCACCAAATCCTCGATCGGCCACCTGCTGGGGGCGGCCGGCGCGGTGGAGGCGATCTTCTGCATCCTCGCGATCCGCGATCAGGTGGCCCCGCCCACCATCAACCTCGACAACCCGGCGGTGGAGCCGGTGCTGGATCTGGCGGCCAACTGCAAGCGCGAGCGCGAGATCGAGGTGGCGCTGTCCAACTCCTTCGGCTTCGGCGGCACCAACGCCAGCGTGATTTTCCGGAAGGTCGAGGGCTGATGTGGCGGCACGTGGCGTCCAATGCGCTGACGCTTTTCATCGTGATTCTGGTCGCCGCGGGCGGCATCGTGGCCTGGGGCAAGAAGCAGTACACCGCCCAAGGCCCGCTTGAGCAGGCGATCTGCCTGCGCGTCGAGCGGGGCTCGAACATGAGCAGGGTGTCCGAGCAGCTGGCCGCCATGGGCGCGGTCAGCAGCCCGGCGATTCTGCGCATCGGGGCCAGCTACAGCGGCAAGGCGGGCCAGCTGAAGGCCGGCAGCTTTCTGGTGCCGGCCGGCGCCTCGATGGCCGAGATCGTCGATATCGTGACCCGCGGCGGCGCCTCGACCTGCGGCACCGAGGTGGTCTTCCGCATCGGCGTGAACCGGGCCGAGGTGCAGATCCGCGATCTCGACCCGGCCACGGGCCGTTTTGCCGAAGTGGCCGCCTTCGTGCCGGGCGAGGGGGAGGTGCCCGAGAAATACCTGGAGGTGCGCCGGGAGGCGGACACCCGCTATCGCGTGGCCCTGGCCGAAGGGGCGACGGTGTGGCAGGTGGTGGAGGAACTCAAGGATGCCGATTTCCTTACCGGCGAGGTCGAGAAACTGCCGCCCGAGGGCATGCTAGCCCCCGACAGCTATGAGGTGAAGGCGGGCGACAGCCGCGCCGATCTGCTGCGCCGGATGCAGGAGAAACAGGCCGCCCGGCTGGCCGCCGCCTGGGAGCGGCGCGCCGAGGGGCTGCCCTTCAAGACGCCGCAGGAGGCGCTGATCCTGGCCTCGATCGTCGAGAAGGAAACCGCCCTGCCCGAAGAGCGGCCGACGGTGGCCTCGGTATTCATCAACCGCCTCAGGCGGGGCATGCGGCTGCAGACCGACCCGACGGTGATCTACGGGGTGACCGAGGGCCGCGGGGTGCTGGGCCGGCCGATCAGGAGAAGTGAACTTCGCCGCGAAACCCCCTACAATACCTATGTGATTACCGGTTTGCCGCCGACGCCGATCGCCAATCCGGGGCTGGCCAGCATCGAGGCGGTGCTCAATCCCGCCGATACCGACTACCTGTATTTCGTGGCCGATGGCACCGGCGGCCATGCCTTTGCCCGCACCCTGGCCGAGCACAACGCCAACGTGGCGAAGTGGCGGGCCCTCGAGGCGAAAAGGAAGAAAAACGGCGGGAACTGAAAACGCCCTGTGCGGCAGGCCCGGCGGGCCGGCCTCAACCTTTCGTTAAGCTGGGCGTGCGCAACCTGTGGTGGTGCCGGCTTGACATGGCGCACGCTGCGAGGTATAACTCCTGCCAAGCTAGAAGAAGTGGGCAAGGCGGCCCGGGGCAACCCGGTGCCGCCTTTTCCGTTTCGCTCGTGCGGAGAGGCATGAGAGGCGTATCTGAACATATGACTTTGATCACACCCGAAGGAGACGACGGGGCCGCCGAAGAGATCCTTCAGGCGGCAAAGGAGCATTTCGAGGAGACGGCGCGCGAGATCGAGGCCTGCCGCAAGCGGTTGCGGCAGGGCGAGGAGGTCTCGCCGTCGGAGTTGCAGAAACTGCGGGCCCAGCTGAAGGCGGAGGCCCGGATGTATTACGAGGAGGCACAGCGCCTTGCACGGGAGTTGCGGAAACAGGCGGGAATTGCCGGGCAGTTTGCGCTCGATTTCGATGCCGCCCGACAGGAGGTCGGACGCCGAATGGCTCGCCTGCGCGCCGCGGGAGGTTCAGGAGAAGTTTCTCGATGAGCTGAGCGAGGGGGCGCTGCTGGCGCTGCCCTATCTGTTCGAGTTCTGGGCCATGGCGCATCAGCGCCCCCCCGAGGGCGAGTGGCGTTCGTGGGTGATCCTGGGCGGGCGCGGCGCGGGCAAGACGCGGGCCGGGGCCGAGTGGGTGCGCGCCCAGGTGGAAGGGGCGCGGCCGCTGGATCCGGGCCGGGCGCGCCGGGTGGCGCTGGTGGGCGAGACCATCGAGCAGGCCCGCGAGGTGATGGTGTTCGGCGAAAGCGGCATCCTGGCCTGCTCGCCCCCCGACCGCCGGCCCGAGTGGCGCGCCTCGCGCAAGCTGCTGGAGTGGCCCAACGGCGCCACCGCGCAGCTGTTCTCGGCCCATGAGCCCGAGGGGCTGCGGGGGCCGCAGTTCGATGCCGCCTGGGTGGACGAGCTGGCCAAGTGGAAGAAGGGCGCGGAGGCCTGGGACATGCTGCAGATGTGCCTGCGGCTGGGGGATGACCCCCGGGTGGTGGTGACCACCACGCCGCGCAATGTCGAGGTGCTGCGGCGGATCCTGGCCAGCCCCTCGACGGTGGTGACCCACGCCCCCACCGAGGCCAACCGCGCCAACCTGGCCGAGAGCTTCCTGGCCGAGGTGCGGGCCCGTTACGCGGGCACCGCGCTGGGCCGGCAGGAGCTGGACGGTGTGCTGCTGGAAGAGGTGGAAGGCGCGCTGTGGAACATGGCGATGCTGGAGGAGGCGCGTATCGAGCAGGCGCCGGCGCTGTCGCGGGTGGTGGTGGCGGTGGACCCGGCGATGAGCGGGCATGCGGGCGCGGACGAATGCGGGATCGTGGTGGCCGGCGCCTGCACCGAGGGGCCGCCGCAGGAGTGGCGGGCGGTGGTGCTGGAGGATGCCAGCCTGCAGGCCGCCTCGCCCCGGGCCTGGGCGGAGGCCGCGATCGACGCGCTGCACCGTCACGGGGCCGAGCGGCTGGTGGCCGAGGTCAACCAGGGGGGCGATCTGGTGGAGAGCGTGATCCGGCAGGTCGATCCGCTGGTGCCGTTCAGGGCGGTGCGCGCATCGCGCGGCAAGCTGGCCCGCGCCGAGCCGGTGGCGGCGCTCTACGAACAGGGGCGGGTGGCGCATCTGCCGGGGCTTGAGCGGCTGGAAGAGCAGATGTGCGCCATGACGGCGCGCGGCTACGAGGGGGCGGGCTCGCCCGACCGGGTGGATGCGCTTGTCTGGGCGCTGCACGAGCTGATGATCGAGCCCGCGGCGCGCTGGCGCAGGCCGCGCATCAGGACATTGGGGTAAGCCCCTCTTCTTGGCCCGGAAATGTGCCGCCGGGGGTGAAGCCGATGCCCGGGCGGGTTTTGGCGCCCGCAGGGGCGGGGCGAAGGGCAGGGAAGTTCAGGAAGGAGATCCATCTTCATGGTGTTCGACTTGTTTCGCCGGGCGTCGCGCGACGTGCCGGAAAGGAAGGCCTCGGCCACGGGGCGGGTGGTGGCCTGGGGCTCGTCCGGGCGGGTGGCGTGGAGCGCGCGCGATACCGCCAGCCTCACCCGGGTGGGTTTTCTGGGCAACCCGGTGGGGTTTCGTTCGGTGCGGCTGATTGCCGAAGCCGCGGCGGCGCTGCCGCTGGTGCTGCGCGTCGGGGGGCGGCGTTACGACGAGCACCCGGTGCTGCGGCTGATGGCGCGGCCCAACCCGCTGCAGGGCCGGGCCGAGCTGCTGGAGGCGCTCTACGGGCATCTGCTCCTGTCGGGCAACGGCTACCTGGAGGCGGTGGGCGGGGCCGAGGGCCTGCCGGCCGAGCTGCACGTGCTGCGCTCGGACCGCATGAGCCTGGTGCCCGGCGCCGACGGCTGGCCGGTGGCCTATGAATATGCGGTGGGCGGGCGCAGGCACCGTTTCGCGGTGGGCGACGGCATCTCGCCGATCTGCCATGTGCGCGCCTTCCATCCGCAGGACGATCACTACGGCCTGAGCCCGATGCAGGCGGCGGCGGCGGCGGTGGATGTGCACAATGCCGCCTCGCGCTGGTCGAAGGCGCTGCTGGACAATGCGGCGCGGCCTTCGGGGGCGATCGTCTATCGGGGCTCGGACGGGCAGGGCGCGATGAGCGCCGAGCAGTACGAGCGGCTGCTGGCCGAGATGGAGGCCCATCACCAGGGCGCGCGCAATGCCGGGCGGCCGATGCTGCTGGAGGGCGGGCTGGACTGGAAGCCGATGGGCTTCAGCCCCTCGGACATGGAATTCCAGAAGACCAAGGAGGCGGCGGCGCGCGAGATCGCGCTGGCCTTCGGGGTGCCGCCGATGCTGCTGGGGATCCCCGGCGATGCAACTTATGCCAATTACCAGGAGGCCAACCGGGCCTTCTACCGGCTTACCGTGCTGCCGCTGGTGGGGCGGGTGAGCGCGGCGGTGTCGCACTGGCTGAGCGGCTATGCCGGCGAGGAGCTGGAGCTGAGCCCCGACCTCGATCAGGTGCCGGCGCTGGCCGCCGAGCGCGAGGCGCAGTGGGCCCGGGTGAGCGCGGCGGAATTCCTGAGCGATGCCGAAAAGCGGGCCCTTCTGGGGCTGGCGCCGGCGCAGGGTGACGAGGAGAGGGGCTGAGATGGAAAGCTGGGAAAACGGGGCGCCGGAGCGCAAGTTCTGCCGGCTGGACGAGGGGCTTTCGGTGACCGACGGGGTGAAGATCGAGGGCTATGCCAGCTATTTCGGCAAGCCCGACCGGGGCGGCGACATCGTCCAGCCGGGGGCCTACGGGGCCTCGCTGAAGGCGCTGGAGGCGGCGGGGCGGCGGGTCAAGATGCTGTGGCAGCACGACCCGGCCCAGCCGATCGGCGTCTGGGACGAGGTGCGCGAGGACGGGCGCGGGCTCTACGTGAAGGGGCGCATCCTCACCGATGTGGAGAAGGGCCGCGAGGCGGCGGCGCTGATCGCGGCGGGGGCGATCGACGGGCTGTCGATCGGTTATCGCACGGTGAAGGCGCGCAAGGATGACAGGGGCCGGCGGCTTCTGTCGGAACTGGAGCTGTGGGAGGTGTCGCTGGTGACCTTCCCGATGCTTCCCCAGGCGCGGGTCGGGGCCAAGGGAGAAGACCCCCGGGCCGGCGATACGCTGCGCGAACTGGCGGATCTCTTTCACGAGGCCCGCCGCATGCTGGCCCGCAACTGAGCCGGCGAAGCCAACATCTGGACAGGACTGTTTGATGAGCAAGACCGAGACGAGGGCTCGGGCCGGGGGCGGCATGCCCGAAGCCCGGGGCGCGGCCGTGGAGGTTAAGGAGGCCATGGCCGGTTTCATCCATGAAATCAAGAATTTCCAGAGAGAAATTGATGCAAAACTTCAACAACAGGAAGAGCGACTGACCATGCTGGACAGGAAATCCGTGACCCTGGGCCGCCCGGCCCTTGCCACCTCGGCCGAGGCCGAAGCGCCCCATCGCAAGGCCTTCGAGGCCTATGTGCGTTCGGGCGATGACGACGGCCTGCGCGGGCTGGAACTGGAAGGCAAGGCGATGTCCACCGCCGTTGCCGCCGACGGCGGCTATCTGGTGGATCCGCAGACCTCGGAAAGCATCAGGAGCGTGCTCAACTCCACCGCCTCGCTGCGCCAGGTGGCCAGCGTGGTCAACGTGGAGGCGACCAGCTACGACGTGCTGATCGACACCACCGACGTGGGCTCGGGCTGGGCCAGCGAACTGGCCGCCACCGCCGAGACCGCCACCCCCGCCATCGAGCGCATCACCATCCCGCTGCACGAGCTGTCGGCCCTGCCCAAGGTCAGCCAGCGGCTGCTGGACGACAGCGCCTTCGACATCGAGGGCTGGCTGGCGGCGCGAATTGCCGACAGGTTCGCCCGTGCCGAGGCCTCGGCCTTCATCAACGGCGACGGCGTGGACAAGCCGATGGGCTTCCTGAGCCATCCGATGGTGGACAATTCGCTGTGGGCCTGGGGCTCGATCGGCTATGTGCCCACCGGGGTGGACGGCGATTTCGGCTCGGCCGACAATATCGTGGAACTGGTCTATGCCCTGGGCGCCCAGTACCGCGCCAACGGCACCTTCGTGATGAATTCCAAGACCGCCGGGCAGGTGCGCAAGCTCAAGGATGCCGACGGCCGCTTCCTGTGGTCGGACGGCCTTGCCGCCGGGGAACCGGCGCGGCTGATGGGCTATCCGGTGCTGATCGCCGAGGACATGCCGGACATCTCCAGCTTCGGCGCGGCGATCGCATTTGGCGATTTCGAGGCCGGCTACACGGTGGCCGAGCGCCCCGATCTGCGCATCCTGCGCGACCCGTTCAGCGCCAAGCCCAACGTGCTGTTCTACGCCACCAAGCGGGTGGGCGGCGACGTGAGCGACTTTGCCGCCATCAAGCTGCTGAAATTCTCGGTCGCCTGAGGCGGTCCGGGATAGGGGTGCGGGCCCGGGGCCCGTGCCCCGGTGGGCGCGCGCATCTGTCCCCGTGTCGTCTAGCTGCTCCCCTCCGTCGAGCGATGCGGGAGCGCGCGCCCATCACGAGCGGCGGGGTGCCGGGCCCTGCGGGGCCCGGTGACCCGCCCGGGGGGCTGAAATTCGGAGAATGCGGATGATGTTAGTCGAGCAGAGCTCGGTGCCCGCCACGGCCCTGCCGGTGGCGCAGTTCCGGGATCACCTGCTGCTGGGGCGCGGGTTTTCCAGCGACGGGGCGCAGGATGCGGTGCTGGAGAACTACCTGCGCGCGGCGATTGCGGCGATCGAGGCGCGCACCGGCAAGGTGCTGGTGGAAAAGCGCTACACCTGGACGCTGACCGCCTGGCGCGAGCCCGCGCGCCAGGCGCTGCCGCTGGCGCCGGTCTCGGCGGTGGGGGCGGTGCGCCTGGTGGACCGGCTGGGCCAGACGAGCCTGGCCGATGCGGCGCTGTGGCGGCTGCAGCCGGACGATCACCGTCCGGCGCTGGTGGCCGCGGGCACGGCGTTGCCGGCGATCCCCGCGGGGGGCTCGGCGGAGATCGACTTCACCGCCGGCTACGGCCCGGGCTGGGCCGACGTGCCGGCGGATCTGGGCCAGGCGGTGATGCTGCTGGCGGCCCATTACTACGAGAACCGCTCGGCCTCGGCGGAGGCGGGCGAGCTGCCCTACGGGGTGGGGGTTCTGGTCGAGCGCTACCGCAACGTGCGCATCCTCGGCGGGGGCGTGCGATGAGGGGGCCGGCGAAGCTCAACCGCCGGCTGGTGCTGGAAGAGGCGGTGCGCGTCCCCGACGGGGCCGGAGGCCTGAGCGAAAGCTGGGCGCCGGTGGGCGAGCTGTGGGCCGAGGTGAAGGCCGGCCCGGGGCGCGAGCGGGCGGGGGAACACGTGACGCTCTCGGCGGTGGCCTACCGCATCGTGGTGCGCGCCGCTCCGCCGGGCGATCCGATGCGCCCGCGCCCCGACCAGCGGTTCCGCGAAGGCGCCCGGGTGTTTCGCATCCTGGCGGTATCCGAGGCTGACGGGCAGGGGCGCTATCTGACGTGCCATGCCCGCGAGGAGGTTCTGGCATGAGTTACGGCGTTGCGGCCGCCCTTCAGGAGGCGGTCTATCAGCAGTTGCTGGCCGATCCGGTGCTGACCGGGCTGGTGGGCACGGACATCTTCGATGCCGCGCCACCGGGGGTGGTGCCCACCACCTATGTCGTGATCGGCCCCGAGGAGGCGCACGAGCACGGCGACGGCACGCGCCCTGGCGCGGTGCACGAGTTCACCGTCTCGGTGGTGACCTCGGCGGCGGGGTTCTACTCCGCCAAGGAGGTGGCGGCGGCGGTGTCCGACGCGCTCGTGGGCGCCAATCTGGCGCTGGCGCGCGGGCGGCTGGTTTACCTCAACTTCCTGCGCGCCACCGCCCGGCGCGTGCAGGACGCCGACATCCGGCGCATCGACCTGCGTTTCGCGGCGCGCGTCGAGGACTGAATTTTTCGACAACTGGAGTGAATGGACATGGTTGCCCAGAACGGCAAGGACCTTCTTGTAAAGCTCGACATGACCGGTGGCGGCAGTTTCACCACCGTGGCGGGGCTGCGTGCCACGCGCATTTCCTTCAACGCCGAGAGCGTGGACGTGACCTCTCTGGAAAGCGCCGGCGGCTGGCGCGAGCTGCTGGCTGGCTCGGGGGTGAAGAGCGCCTCGGTGTCCGGCTCGGGGGTGTTCCGCGACGAGGTCACCGACGAGCGCATGCGTCAGGTGTTCTTCGACGGCACGATCCCGCAGTTCCAGATCGTGATCCCCGATTTCGGGATCATCGAGGGGCCGTTTCAGGTGACGGCGATCGAATATGCCGGCAGCCACAACGGCGAGGCCACCTACGAGATGTCGCTGGCCTCGGCCGGGGCGCTGAGCTTCACGGCGATCTAGGGCCATGGCGAACCCCTGGGCGGGCGAGGTGGCGCTGGTGATCGACGGCGAGCGCCGGGTGATGAAGCTGACGCTGGGGGCGTTGGCGGAACTGGAGGCGCGGCTGGGCGAGGACAGCCTGGTGTCGCTGGTGGAGCGTTTCGAGGCCGGGGCGTTCTCGGCCCGCGACGTGCTGGCGCTGGTGGCGGCGGGTCTGCGCGGCGGCGGCTGGGACGGCGGGCCGGAGGATCTGCTGCGCGCCGAGATCGAGGGCGGGCCGCTGGCCGCGGCGCGCGCGGCGGGCCAGCTGCTGGGCCGGGCCTTCGCCCTGCCCGGGCAGGAATGAGCGCCTTCGACTGGCCCGCCCTGATGCGGGCCGGGATGCAGGGGCTGGGGCTGAGGCCGGCCGAGTTCTGGGCGCTCACCCCGGCGGAACTGGCGCTGATGCTGGGCCACGGCGGCGGCGTGGCGCCGCTGAGCCGGTCGCGGCTGGAGGAACTGGCCGCGGCCTTCCCCGACGGGCCGGCGGCGCAGGCGGAGCATGAGGAAGGGATGAATGAGCGACAGGAATGAGGGAAAGGCGCTGCGGGCGCAGATCGAGGCGCTGGAAGGCTCGATGAGCGGGGCCGCGGCGATGGCGGCGGCGTTTTCGCAGGAGCTGGTGCAGGTGCGGGCGACCATCGCCGACACCTCGCGCGAACTGGGCGGAATGAAGCGCGGAATCAGCGAGGGGTTGCGCCGGGCGATCGACGGGCTGGTGTTCGACGGCGCGCGGCTTTCCGGGGCGCTGCGCGAGGTGGGCCGCTCGATGCTGGATGCGGCCTATCGCGCCGCGCTGAGGCCGGTGACCGACCGGGCCGCGGGGCTGCTGGCGGGCGGCATGGAGGCGGTGATCGGCTCGGTCCTGCCCTTCGCGGCGGGTGGCGGTTTCGCCCAGGGGCGGGTGATGCCCTTTGCCCGCGGCGGGGTGGTGAGCGGGCCGGTGGCCTTTCCGATGCGCGGCGGCATGGGGCTGATGGGCGAAGCGGGGCCGGAGGCGATCCTGCCGCTGGCGCGCGGCGCCGACGGGCGGCTGGGGGTGCGCGCCGAGGGCGGCGGGCGGCCGGTGAACGTGGTGTTCAACATCTCCACCCCCGATGTGGAGGGATTCCGCCGCTCGCAGGGGCAGATCGCGGCCCATCTGGGGCGGGTTCTGGCCCGCGGGCAGCGCAACAGGTAGGGGAGAGCATTCATGCGGTTTCACGAGGTCAGGTTTCCGGCCAGCTTGAGCTTCGGCTCGGTGGGCGGGCCGGAGCGGCGCACCGAGATCGTGGCGCTGGCCAACGGATTCGAGGAGCGCAACAGCCCCTGGGCCCATTCGCGCCGGCGCTATGACGCCGGGGTGGGGATGCGCTCTCTGGACGATATCGAGCAGCTGGTGGCCTTCTTCGAGGCCCGGCGGGGGCAGCTTTACGGGTTCCGCTGGAAGGACTGGTCCGACTACAAGTCCTGCGCGCCCTCGGCCGAGGTGGGATTCGAGGATCAGCTGCTGGGCGTGGGCGATGGGGTGCGCACCGATTTCCAGCTGGTCAAGAAGTACGGCAGCGGCGAGGCGGCCTATCTGCGCCCGATCACCAAGCCGGTGGCAGGCACGGTGCGGGTGGGCGTGGCGGGCGACCCCCAGCGCGAGGGGGTGCATTTCACCGTCGATACCGCCACCGGCATCGTCACCTTCGCCGATCCGCCGGGCGCGGGGGCGCAGGTGACGGCTGGGTTCGAGTTCGACGTGCCGGTGCGCTTCGATACCGATGCGATCCGCACCTCGGTGGCCAGTTTCCAGGCCGGCGAGGTGCCCAGCGTGCCGGTGGTGGAGGTGCGGGCATGAGCGCGCTGCCGCAGGCCCTGCAGGCCCATCTGGAGAGCGGCGCCACCACCTTGTGCCGCTGCTGGGCGGTGGCACGCACCGACGGGGTGGTGCTGGGATTTACCGACCACGACGTGGCGCTGAGCTTCGAGGGGGTGACGTTCCGCCCCGAGGCGGGGCTGTCGGCGCAGGCCATCGAGCAGACGACGGGCCTGGCGGTGGACAACACCGAGGCGCTGGGGGTGCTCTCGGGCGAGGCGATCAGCGAGGCCGACGTGCTGGCCGGGCGCTATGACGGGGCACAGGTGACCGCCTGGCTGGTGAACTGGCGCGAGGTGGAGCAGCGGGTGGTGCTGTTTGCCGGCACCATCGGCGAGATCCGGCGCGCCGGCGGCGCCTTCCAGGCCGAGTTGCGGGGCCTGGCAGAGGCGCTGGGCCAGCCCCGCGGGCGGGTCTATCAGCGCCCCTGTTCGGCGGTGCTGGGCGATGCGGCCTGCGGCGTCGATCTCGACCGGCCGGGCTATGCCTTCACCGGGCCGGTGGAAGAGGTGCGCGATGGCCGCGTGTTCGAATTTGCCGAGCTGGCGGGCTTTGCCGAGCGCTGGTTCGAGAAGGGCCGGCTGGTGATGCGCTCGGGCGCGGCGGCGGGGCTTGCCGGGGTGGTCAAGAACGACCGGCTGCGCGACGGTCGGCGGGTGATCGAGCTGTGGGAGGCGCTGCGCGCGCCGGTGGCGGCGGGCGACGAACTGCGGCTGGAGGCGGGCTGCGACCGGCGGCTGGAGACCTGCCGGCTGAAGTTCGGCAATGTGGTCAACTACCGCGGCTTTCCGGCGATCCCCGGCGAGGACTGGCAGATGAGCGTGCCGCGCCGCGACGGGGCGAACGACGGCGGGAGCCTGAGCGCGTGAGCCCGGTGGTGGAGGCCGCCCGCGGCTGGCTGGGCACGCCCTACGTGCATCAGGCCTCGGCGCGCGGGGCGGGGGCCGATTGCCTGGGGCTGGTGCGCGGGGTGTGGCGCGAGCTGCACGGGGACGAGCCCGAGCCGGTGCCCGCCTACACCCCCGACTGGGGCGAGCCGGGGGGCGAGGAGCTGCTGTGGGCGGCGGCGCGTCGGCACATGCGGCGCAAGGCCCTGGCCGAGATGGGGCCGGGCGACGTGCTGCTGTTCAGGATGCGCGAGGGCGCGGTGGCCAAGCATCTGGGCATCCATGCCGGCGGCGCGCCGGCGCGTTTCATCCATGCCTATTGCGGGCACGGGGTGGTGGAAAGCCCGCTCAGCGCGCCCTGGCGGCGGCGCATCGTGGCGGTGTTCGAATTTCCTGACGGGAGTAACTGATGGCGACGATTGTATTATCGGCGGTTGGCGCGGCGGCCGGCGCCTCGGTGGGCGGCGGCGTGCTGGGGCTGTCCTCGGTGGTGATCGGCCGGGCGATCGGGGCCGGGCTGGGGCGAGCCGTCGATGCACGGCTGATGGGGGCGGGCTCGGAGCCGGTGGAGACCGGCCGGGTGGACCGCTTCCGCCTCACCGGGGCCGGCGAGGGGGCGGCGATTGCGCAGGTCTACGGGCGGATGCGGGTGCCGGGGCAGGTGATCTGGGCCTCGCGTTTCGTCGAGAGCGCCCAGGGCGGGGGCTCGGGCAAGGGCGGCGGCGGGCGCCGCGGGAACGTGAGCTATTCCTACTCGGTGAGCCTGGCGATCGCCCTGTGCGAGGGGGTGATCACCCGGGTGGGGCGTGTCTGGGCCGACGGGCGCGAACTGG
>WFPZ01000232.1 GCA_015487335.1 Paracoccaceae bacterium | reverse complement strand
CCGCAGGACATCCTGGCCAGGGCCGCGCGCAGCCTGGCGAAGTTCAAGCTGCCGAAGAGGATCTTCGTGGTGGAGGCGCTGCCGCGCAACACCATGGGCAAGGTGCAGAAGAACCGCCTTCGCGAAACCTTCGCGGGGGCCTTTGCGGAACCGGCAGAGGAAAAGCGCGAACCGGACCGTTGACAAGCCTGTCCCGAAACGGAGCGCTCGGCCGTCCGGGAAATGCGGTTCCAGGCGTGGCGCTCCCGGCCGGATCCGCTCATGCCTGAAGCGGCGGGGCAGACGAGCGCCCCGACGAGGGCGAACACGGTTTCACGGCAGGTCCGCGGTGGCAGCCGGTGCGGAGTGTCCGGCAGGTTCAGCGCCAGTCGAAGAATCCCTCGCCTGCCCGCTCCAGCAATTTGCGGGCCATTTCGCGGCCCATCTCGGGGCCGTCCTCCACCGCGCCGGTCATCTCGTCGGCCAGCGCCTCGGAGCCATCGGTGCGCAGGATCTCGCCGCGCAGCCGCAGGCCGGCGCCGCCGATCTCCGCCAGCCCGGCGATCGGGGTCTGGCACGAGCCGTCCAGCTCGGCCAGGAAGGCGCGCTCGGCAGCCAGGCGCAGGCCGGTCTCGGCGTGGTGGATCGCCGCGAGCATTTCGGCGACACGGGTATCGTCTTCTCGCCGCTCGATCCCGATGGCGCCCTGGGCCACGGCGGGCAGCATCTCGTCGGGCGCGATGGCCACGCGCGGCACATCGGACATGTTCAGCCGGTTGAGCCCCGCCATCGCCAGAAAGGTGGCCTCGGCCACCCCCTCGCGCAGCTTGCGCAGCCGGGTCTGCACGTTGCCGCGAAACTCCACCACCTTCAGATCGGGCCGGCGGTTGAGCAGCTGGGCGCGCCGGCGCAGGCTCGAGGTGCCCACCACCGCCCCCTCGGGCAGGCCGGCCAGCCCGTTCCTGCCCAGCGAGACGAAGGCATCGCGCACGTCCTCGCGCGGCAGGAAGCAGTCGAGCACCAGCCCGGCGGGCTGTTCCACCGGCATGTCCTTCATGGAATGCACGGCGATGTCGATGCCGCCCGAAAGCAGCGCCTCCTCGATTTCCCTGGTGAACAGCCCCTTGCCGCCGAGCTCCTTGAGGGGGCGGTCCTGAACCCGGTCGCCGGTGGTGGAGATCACCACGATCTCGAAGGCCTCATCGGGCAGGGCGAAGGCCCGTGCCAGGCGGGTGCGGGTTTCGTGCGCCTGGGCCAGCGCCAGCGGCGAGCCGCGGGTGCCGATCTTCAGCGGAGCTTCGGGGCTGGGAAGGTGCGATGTCATGCCCCGTCTCTACTTGCGTCACAGGGTCGTGACAACAGCCTGCATGCTTGACAAATTGTTGCAGGGGCTCGACCACCGTGGCGAAAGAACGAAGGGGCGGGACATGGCCGAAACGAAGAAACTGATGCGGGCACTGGCGGGCGAGGTGCTGGACACCCCGCCCATCTGGATGATGCGCCAGGCCGGGCGCTACCTGCCCGAGTATCGTGCCACGCGGGCCAGGGCGGGGGATTTTCTCAGCCTGTGCTACACGCCGGAACTGGCCGCCGAGGTCACCCTGCAGCCGATCCGGCGCTACGGCTTCGACGCGGCGATCCTGTTTGCCGACATCCTGCTGGTGCCCCAGGCGCTGGGGGCGGAACTGTGGTTTGAAACCGGCGAAGGCCCGCGGCTTTCCACCGTCACCACGCAGGCCGATCTGGACCGGCTGAAGGGCCCGGAGGACATCCATGACCATCTCGCCCCGGTCTACGAGACCGTGCGCATCCTGGCCCGCGAACTGCCGCGCGAGACCGCGCTGATCGGCTTTGCCGGAGCGCCATGGACGGTGGCCACCTACATGATCGCCGGGCGCGGCACCCCCGATCAGGGCCCGGCGCATGCGCTGATGCGCGAAGACAGGGCCACCTTCGAGGCGCTGCTGGAGCGGATCACCGAGGCCACCATCGCCTATCTTTCCCGCCAGATCGAGGCTGGCGCCGAGGTGGTGAAGCTGTTCGACAGCTGGGCGGGCTCCCTGAAGGGAGAGGATTTCGACGCCTGGGCCGTGGCGCCTGCAAAACGGATCATCGCCGCGCTGAAGGCGCGTCATCCCGGTGTGCCCGTCATCGCCTTCCCGCGCGAGGCGGGCCCTCGCTATGTGGGCTTTGCCAGGGCAACCGGCGCGGATTGCGTGGCGCTGGACAACTCGGTCTCGGCGCAGTGGGCCGCGGCCAACGTGCAGGTGGACGGCTGCGTTCAGGGCAACCTCGACCCGCGCCTGCTGGTCACCGGCGGCGAAGAGCTGGTGGAGGAAACCCGGCGGATCGTGCGGGCCTTCGCCGGCGGGCCGCACATCTTCAACCTGGGCCACGGGATCACCCCTGATGCCGACCCCGAGAACGTGAGCCGCATGATCGAGGCGGTGCGCGGCGGCCGGGCCTGAGCCGGGCGCACGAAGACCATGCCGGAAAGGCGAAGAGAGGAGCCCGAAGAAAGGGGATGAGAAAGACGGCGCGGCAATTGCTGGAAGAAGCGAATGCGATGGTGAAGAGCGTCACCCCGCATCAGGCCGCCGAACTGGCCGAAGATCTGGACAACCTGTTCGTCGATCTTCGCGACATCCGCGAGGTCTGGCGCGACGGCACCATTCCCGGCGCGCTGCATGTCTCGGCCAACATGCTGGAGTTCTGGGTGGACCCGGACTGCGAATATTACAAGAACGATTTCGACGATGTGGAGCTGATCGTGCTGTTCTGCACCAGTTCGTGGCGCTCGGCGCTGGCCGGGCGGCGGCTGATCGAGATGGGGGTGCACAACGTGGTGCATATCGAGGGCGGCTTCAGGGCATGGAAGGCCGCCGGGCTGGACGTGCTGACGGTGCTCAACCCCTATGAGCGGTAAGGGGCGAAGAGGGCTGCCTCTCCGGCCCAGATGGGAGGGCTGGTCAGCAGGCCAATGGCCCTGTCGGGAGCAGAAACCCACTGGCGCGTCATCCAGCAGGAGCTGAAACACCGCACCGTCAAGGCCAGGTCCTTCCCCAGCGAGGAAAACCGGAACGACTGCTCACCGCCGCGCTGGTCGGCACCGACAAGAAATGGGCCGTCGGCGGAGGCCTACATAAACACATCAAAAGGGAACGTCAGGGTGCGTGACCGCCCCAGATCCGAATCCCTGACAGCAGGTTGCGCAATGTCGCCGGTCAGGCGCCGTCAATTCCCCATCATGCCTGGCATGAAGGTCACGAGTTGCGGGAAGGCGATGATGATGGCCACTGCGGCGAGCAGGAGCAGGAAGAAGGGCAGGGCGGCGCGTGCGATGGCGAGGATGTTGATGCCTGTCAGCCCCTGG
>WFPZ01000231.1 GCA_015487335.1 Paracoccaceae bacterium | reverse complement strand
GCGAAAGAAAAAGGGTGCGCGCGCGGGCATCGATATCCGGAACTTCCACCCATGGTTTTCCGCCGGGTGGGGAGGTGCGCGGCGTTCTCCTTGTCGGCGGCCAGGCCGGGACCACTGCTTTTCCAATCAGGCTGCCGTCTGCCCGGCAAGCCTGCCTTGCGAACTGGTCACCCCATGGATGGCCCGGCGCACCTGCCTCAGGTTCGGGCGCTGGCAGCAACCTGCCCGTGATCCGCAGGGTCGAGCAGCCGGAAGCGCCCCAACCCCTCGACGGCCGCGCGGCCAACGTGGCAGCGCTCGGCGATCGCCAGAAGCGGCAGAAGCGGGGAGAGGTCACCATGGATGCGCAGCAGCCCTTCGCGGGTTTCATGGGCGCGCTTCTGGGCATGACGATTGGGGCTGAGATAGCGCCCTGCGACAAGCCCGCTTTCGTTGAAGTCGAGGGCATCGAGGCAGGCGGTGAGCCGGCGGGTGGTGTCGGGGGCAAGCGCCAGCCCGTGCCAGCGCGCCATGCCGGATGCACGCCGCAACATGCGCGAAACCAGACTGCGCCCCAGCGGGCCGCGCACCCCGCTGACATCCACCGGCGAGAGGAATTCGATGGTGAGGCTTGTGCCCCGCGCCGGTGCCGGGCCGATGCCTTCGCTGCGGGATATCCGCCGATCGGTGATCGCGGGGGCCGCCATGCGGGCCGCCTTCTGCCAGGGCAGGATATCGCGCATTCCGGCGCAGACCCCCTCGATCGCCGCGGCAAACCAGATGTTCGCCCGCCCGAATACCCGCAAGGAGACCAGAAGGTCGCCGGCATCCCGCTCGGTGAAGATCACATAGGGCTTGGGCAGGCCGTCGCCGCGGTCTCCGCGCATCTGCTCGCGCCGAAACACGTCAAGCGCGCAGGGCGGTTCCCACGGGCAGGGGCGGCCTTGGCGGGCTTCCCCTGATGCTCCGGCGCCGAGTGCCCCCAGAAAGGAGCGGCGCAGATGAGCCCCCGCAGCCCGGCCCTGGAACGACGCCGCACCGGCGAGGCGAAAGGTTGCGGTCTGGTCGTGCCATCGCGCGGCCAGCTCTTGCGGTTCCACGAGCACAGGGGAGGACAGGAAGCGGTGCAGAGGGCTGGTCGGGCAGGGATCCATGCAGACAGATAAACCGCCCGCGCAAGCGAAGGCAATCCGCCGTCGTGCGGACAGGCTGGCCAGCCGCAGGGCAATCGCCTCGGAGCTTATTGAAACGTTTCAATCCGCCGTCGTGCGGACAGGCTGGCCAGCCCTTGCAGTCATATGTCTCCGGAACGATCGCCCGTTTCAATCCGCCGTCGTGCGGACAAGCTGGCCAGCCGGATTGGTGCTGCCGTGAGCATGGTGATATCCTTGTTTCAATCCGCCGTCGTGCGGACAAGCTGGCCAGCCGCTGGACTTGACCGCAGCCACGAAGGAGGCGCGAGTTTCAATCCGCCGTCGTGCGGACAAGCTGGCCAGCCGGACCCGGAGTAATGTGGCTGATCGGCGCCCGTTTCAATCCGCCGTCGTGCGGACAAGCTGGCCAGCCTCACCCCCCGGAATATATGGAAAACAAATCGGAAAATCCAGGTTTTCCCGAAGCTGACAGGATTGCGGAAGGGCAGAGGCTCTGCAGGAGCGGCCTTCGGCAAACTTTCTTGGAATATTCATGTTTTTCTGCAATGATTTACCATGATTTCTGAGGCAAAAGAGGGCATTTCGTGCCGACCGGAGCCGTGAGAACCCATGCAGCGTAACCCGGAAAAATCGCTCTGGCAAAGCCTTCTTTCGCTGTCGCGGATGGACGAGGCCTGGGAGAAGGTGCGCGCCAATGGCGGCGCTGCGGGTGGGGATGGCATGAGCGTTGCCGCCTTCCAGCCGCGTGCGCCGCGACGCCTGGCCGAGATTGCCGAGGAGCTGCGCCGGGGCAGCTGGGAGCCGGGCCCGTATCGGGCCGTGGAGATTCCGAAGAAGAAGGGGGGCACCCGCCGGCTGCTGATCCCGCCGGTGGAAGACCGGATCGTGCATACGGCGTTGGCGATGGTTCTCGCTCCGGTGCTGGAGCCGCAGTTCGAGGAGGCCTCCTTTGCCTACCGGCCCGGGCGGTCCGTGCAGCAGGCGGTGGCGGCGATCGGGCGCTGGCAGCGGGCGGGCTATACCCATGTGATCGAGGCCGATATTGTGGGTTTTTTCGACAACGTGCGCCACGACAAGCTGCTGGGCAAGCTCGAAGGCGCACTTGCCGGGCATGCGGGGGCGTGCGAGATCGTCGATCTCGTGGCCTTCATCCTCGATCATCAGGGCGGGCAGGGCGGTGTGCAGGGGCGCGGGCTTGCCCAGGGCTCGCCGCTGTCGCCGCTTCTGGCCAATCTCTATCTGGACGCGCTGGACGAG
The DNA here is from genome assembly GCA_015487335.1 of Paracoccaceae bacterium. Lineage (GTDB taxonomy): Bacteria > Pseudomonadota > Alphaproteobacteria > Rhodobacterales > Rhodobacteraceae > S012-89. Next base: position 427 of record WFPZ01000231.1, on the reverse strand, counting down.
GCGATCGAGGGGCGCGGGGTGCGGCTGGTGCGTTTTGCCGACGATTTCGTGGTCTTGTGCAAGCGCCGCAAGGATGCGCAGGCGGCGCTGGAAGAGGCGCGCGCGGTGCTGGCCGAGCACGGACTGGAGATGCATGAAGGCGGCACGCGGATCGTCGATTTCGATCGGGGGTTCGAGTTTCTCGGGCATCTGTTCGTGCGCAGCTTCGCCTTCCGGCAGGCCTCCGACCCCGAGGAAGACCCGCTGCAGCTGCTGCGCGAAATTGCACAGGAGGACGGGGCTGTTGAAAAAGGCGGTATCTGCGCGGTAACGCGCGTTGAGAGGGCGGCGCCTTCCGGTTTGTCCATTTTCCGACCAGCGGCGGCCTGGTTGTCGTTCAGGAGGGCGCCAGGCAGCGCTTGGGGGCTACAATGGTGCGGAACAGGCT
>WFPZ01000230.1 GCA_015487335.1 Paracoccaceae bacterium | reverse complement strand
GGGCAGTGATCGGCGGGCTGATATTCGGGGTCGGCATGGTCATGGCGCGCGGCTGCTCGGGGCGGCTGCTGGTGCTGGCGGCCACCGGCAACCTGCGCTCGGTGGTCTCGGGGCTGATCTTCGCGGTCTTCGCCCAGATGAGCCTCTCGGGCTGGCTGTCGCCGCTGCGCGACACGCTCGCGCGGCTGTGGGTAACCCCCGGCGGGCGCAATGTGGAGCTGTTCGCCGCTCTGGGGCTGCCCGAGGCCTCGGGGCTGGTGCTCGGCGGGGCGATCGCCCTGTTCGCAATCCATGTCTCGCTGAGAAACCGGATCGGCATCCCGGTGCTGTTCTTCGCCTCGGGCGTGGGGTTCTCGATCGCCGTTGGCTGGGTGCTGACCTTCGCCCTGGCGCAGGTCAGCTTCGAACCGATGCAGGTGAAAAGCGTCACCTTCACCGGCCCCTCGGCCAACATGCTGATGTATTTTCTCGACCGCAACTCGGTGCTGGGTTTCGACATCGGGCTGATCCCCGGGGTCTTCCTGGGCTCGCTTCTGGCCGCCTGGCTTGCCGGAGAGCTGCGTTTCCAGGGCTTCCAGGACGCCGACAACATGAAGCGCGCCATGACCGGGGCGGCGATGATGGGCTTTGGCGGAATGCTGGCGGGGGGATGCGCGATCGGCAACGGGGTAACCGGCACCTCCATCGCCCTTGGCACCGCCTGGGTGGCCCTGACCGCCATGTGGGCCGGCGCCATGGCCGCCGACCTGGTGATCGACCGCCGCCCGTGGCGCCGGGCCGCCGCCTGAGCGAAAGAATGCGGCCGCTTGGCAAATGCCTCCGTCCGGCAGGCGGAAATCCCGCCCGCAACCATCATGACACGTCAAAGACGGACTGGAATATTTTCAAGGCATTGAACAAGGAGGCCGCCTGGCCGGGGCGGATCAGTAGAAGCTCTGGGGGTCGATGTCGATCTGCAGGCGCAGGTTGGCAGGCAGGCGGAACTGCCCGGCCCAGCGGGCCAGCGCCGGCTGGAGGGGGGCGGCCTTGCCGGCCTTGACCAGCAGGCGCACCCGATGGCGGCCGCGGATACGGGCGATGGGGGCGGGCGCAGGGCCGTAGACGCGCGCGCCGATCGCCGTGAGGGGCTCGGTGTTGCGCGCCAGGCGATTGGCGAAATCGAAAACGCCCCGGGCGTCGGGGCCCGAGAGGATGATCCCCGCCAGCCGCCCGTAGGGAGGCATGCCTGCAGCGCGGCGTTGCGCCGCCTCGGCGCGCCAGAAGCCTTCTTCGTCGCCGGCCAGGATGGCGCGGATCACCGGGTGCTCGGGCTGGAAGGTCTGGAGCAGCGCCTGCCCCGGCCTGTCGCCCCGCCCGGCCCGGCCGGCCACCTGGCGCATCAGCTGGAAGGTGCGCTCGGCGGCGCGCAGGTCCGAGCCCTGCAGGCCGAGATCGGCGTCGATCACCCCGACCAGGGTCAGATGCGGAAAATTGTGGCCCTTGGCCACGATCTGGGTGCCGATGACGATGTCATGCGCCCCTTCGGAAATCTCCCGCACCCTGGCCTTTAGCGCGCGGGAAGAGGCGAAGAGGTCCGAGGACAGCACCGCCACGCGGGCCTGAGGGAAAAGCTGTGCCACCTCTTCGGCCAGCCGCTCGACGCCGGGGCCCACGGGGGCCAGCCGGCCCTCGGCCCCGCAATCGGGGCAGGCCTCGGGCAGGGGGCGGGATTCGCCGCACTGGTGGCAGACCAGGCGCCCCAGGAAACGATGCTCGACCATGCGGGCATCGCAATGCGCGCAGCCGATCTGGTGCCCGCAGGCGCGGCAGACGGTGACCGGCGCATAGCCGCGGCGGTTGAGAAACAGCAGCGCCTGTTCGCCGGCCGCGATGCGGCCCTGCACCGCCTCCTGCAGCTGCGGCGATATCCAGCGCCCCGCGGGCAGCTTCTCGGTGCGCATGTCGATCGCCCTCATGTCGGGCAGGGCCGAGGGGCCGAAGCGGCTGGCGAGCTCCAGCCGGGCGTATTTTCCCGCCTCGGCATTGGCCCAGCTTTCCAGCGAGGGGGTGGCCGAGGCCAGGATCACCTGTGCCGAACAGATCGAACCGCGCAGCACCGCCATGTCGCGGGCCGAGTAGATGACCCCGTCCTCCTGCTTGTAGGAACTGTCGTGCTCTTCATCCACCACGATCAGCCCCAGCTCGCGAAACGGCAGGAACAGCGCCGAACGCGCCCCCACCACCAGCTGCGCGCCGCCCTCGGCGACCATCCGCCAGCAGCGCCGCCGCTCTGTCCGGGTGATGCCCGAGTGCCACTCGGCCGGACGGGCGCCGAAGCGGGCCTCGACGCGCTCGAGAAACTCGGCGGTGAGCGCGATCTCGGGCAGCAGAACCAGTGCCTGGCGGCCGCGCGCCAGGCACTCGGCCACCGCCTCGAGATAGACCTCCGTCTTGCCCGAGCCGGTCACCCCCCGCAGAAGCGTGGTGCCGTAGCGCCCCGAAGCCACGCCCTGGCGCAGCCGCGCCGCGGCGGCGGCCTGCTGGGCGGTCAGCTCCAGCCCCGGGGCGGTGGCGCGCAGCGGCGGATAGGGCAGGTCGCGCGGGGCGTCTTCCTCGACCACCGCGCCCAGCTTCACCAGCCCCTTGACGACAGAGGCGCTCACCCCCGCCATCTCGGCCAGTTCCTTCAGCGTGAACGACAGGCCGCGATACTCTTCCAGCACCTCCAGCACCCGGCGCCGGGCCTCGGTAAGGCGGCCGGGCCGGGCCGGGCCGAGACGGTAGATCCGGCGCATCGAAGGCGGATCGCCCAGCCCCGGGGCGCGGGTGGCCAGCCGCAGCATGGCCGGCAGCGGGGTCAGGGTGTACTCGGCGGCGCGAATGAGGAATGTGCGCATCTCCTCGCGCATCGGCGGCACGTCGAGCACCCGGCTGACGGGGCGGATCTTCGCCCGGTCGCAATCACCCCGCCCCGGCCCCCAGACCACGCCGGGCACGTTGCGCGGCCCCAGCGGCACCTCGACGAAGGCACCGGCATGGCAGCCGCCCTCGGGCGCGAGATAATCCAGTGGCCGGGCCAGCGGCCGGGCCGTCAGCACCGCCACCAGATCGCCGGCATCGAAGAAACCGGGTTCAGCCACGGGCATGCTCCTCCATTGGGGCTTTCGGCGGGCCTGCGGCTGGGGTAGAAGCTGGTGCGAATTCGGACAGCAAATGCAGGAACGCCCCCATGAAATTTTTCGTCGATACCGCCGATGTCGAAGCGATCGCCGAGCTCAATGAGCTGGGCATGGTCGACGGGGTGACCACCAACCCCTCGCTGATCCTTAAATCAGGCCGGGACATTGTGGAAGTCACCAGGGAGATCTGCGCCATGGTCGAGGGGCCGGTTTCGGCCGAGGTGGTGGCGCTGGAGGCCGAGGCGATGATCGCCGAAGGGCGCCGGCTGGCAAAGATCGCCGACAACATCGCCATCAAGGTGCCGCTCACCTGGGACGGGCTGAAGGCCTGCAGGGTGCTCTCCGGCGAGGGCTTCATGGTCAACGTGACGCTGTGCTTTTCCGCCAACCAGGCGCTGCTGGCGGCCAAGGCGGGGGCGACCTTCATCTCGCCCTTCATCGGCCGGCTGGACGACATCAACCTCGACGGGCTGGAGCTGATCGCCGATATCCGCCGCATCTACGACAATTACGGCTTCGAGACCCAGATCCTGGCCGCCTCGGTCCGCTCGGTCAATCACATGAGTCAGGCCGCCCTGATCGGCGCCGATGTGGCAACCGCGCCACCCAAGGTGATCAAATCCATGGCAAATCACCCCCTGACCGACAAAGGGCTGGACGGATTCCTCAAGGATTGGGAAAAAACGGGACAGAAGATCCTGTAACCTCCCGCGTGCGCGGCATCGCAAGGAAAAGGCATGAGCAAGACGGCCAGCACGGGCGATGATCTGCGGCAGCGGATCATCGAGGACCCGGATGTGATTCTCGACGACCGCGAGGTGATGCGCGCCCTGTTCGAGGCCAACGGCTCGGCCCTGGGCGGCAACGTAGTGGACTTGCGCGGCCTGGCGCTGGAGCGGCTGGAAGAGCGGCTTGACCGGCTGGAAGACACCCACCGCTCGGTGATCGCGGCAGCCTATGAAAACCTCGCCGGAACCAACCAGGTGCACCGCGCGGTGCTGCGCCTGCTGGAGCCGGCGGATTTCCCCGCCTTCCTGGAAGACCTCGGCGGCGAGGTGGCCGAGATCCTGCGGGTGGACTGCATCCGCCTGGTGCTGGAAAGCGTGCAGAACGACGGCGCAGAGGCGCTGGCCCGGCTGGACGGGGTGATCGCCGTGGTGGGCCGGGGCTTCGTGGACGGCTACCTCACCCAGGGGCGCCGGGCACCGGTGCGCCCGGTGGTGCTGCGCCAGATCCAGCCGCAGGACGATTCCGTCTACGGCCGCAACTCGGACTGGATCCGCTCGGAGGCCTGCCTGCGGCTCGACCTCGGGCCGGGGCGGTTGCCGGGGATGCTGGCGCTGGGCTCGGAAGACCCGCACCAGTTCAAGCCCACCCAGGGCACCGATCTGCTGGGCTTCTTCGGCGGGGTGTTCGAAAGGGTGATGCGGCGCTGGCTGGGATAGGCCACATATCGCCCGCGGCGCGCGATGCGCTGGAGGCGTGGCTGAAGGGCCTGAAGGCGCTGGACGGCGCCGCCGACAACACCATCGAGGCCTATCGCGCCGATCTTCTGGGCTTCCTCTCCTTCATCGGCACCCACCTTGGAGAACCCGCGGGGCTGGGGCCGCTCGGCCGCGTGAGCATGGCCGACATGCGCGCCTGGATGGCGCACGAGCGCAGCCGGGGGCTGTCGGCGCGCTCGCTGGCCCGCGCGCTGTCGGCGGTGAAATCCTTCTACCGCTGGCTGGCCGAACGGGAAGGGTTCGACGCCACGGCAGTGCTCTCGGCCCGCGCCCCGAAGTTTTCCCGCCGCCTGCCCCGCCCGCTGGACGAAGGCGCCGCGCGCAAGGTTCTGGAAACCGTCGAGGCCCAGGCCGACCGGCCCTGGGTGGCGGCACGCGACGTGGCGGTGGTGACGCTTTTGTGGGGCTGCGGGCTGCGCATCTCCGAGGCGCTGGGGCTGCGCGGGCGGGACGCACCGCTGCCCGAAGCCCTGCGCATCCGCGGCAAGGGCGGCAAGGAGCGCCTGGTGCCGGTGATCCCCATCGCCCGCGAGGCGGTGGAGCGCTACCGCGCCCTGTGCCCCTTCGAGCCCGCCCCCGACGCGCCCCTGTTTCGCGGGGTGCGCGGCGGGCAGCTGAACGCCCGGCAGGTCGCACGGGTCATGGAACGGGCGCGCATCGCCTGCGGCCTGCCCGCCTCGGCCACCCCCCATGCCCTGCGCCACAGCTTCGCCACCCACCTGCTTGCCGCCGGCGGCGATCTTCGCGCCATCCAGGAGCTGCTCGGCCACGCCTCGCTGTCCACCACCCAAGCCTACACGGCGGTGGACTCCACCCGCCTGATGGAGGTCTATGACAAGGCCCACCCGCGCGCCTGATACCCCTTCACCTTGCGAAAATACTCCCGCCGGAGGCATGAAGTTCCTGCATCGGCGCCGATGATCCAGACCTCCGGCCGGGCCGGCCCACGAAACGGAAGCATGGCCGGGAATCTGGCCTGACGCGCGGGCACGGTTGCCAGGGGTGCGTGTTTGCGCGATGAAGGGACATGACAGCCCGAGCCCGCGCGCTATCCGTTCATCTGCTGACCGCCACGGGGGCGGTATTTGCCATTCTCGCCATGCTGGCGGCGGCGGAAGAAGAGTGGAGCATGATGTTCCTGTGGCTGGTGGTGGCCTTCTTCGTGGACGGCATCGACGGGCCGCTGGCGCGCCGTTTCGAGGTGGAAAAGAACGCCCCCGAATTCGACGGCAAGCTGCTGGACCTGATCATCGACTACCTCACATACGTCTTCGTGCCCGCCTATGCGCTGTTCAAGTCGGGGCTGCTGCCGGGCTGGACGGGGTGGATCTCGATCATCGTCATCACCTTCGCCAGCGCGATGTATTTCGCCGATACGCGGATGAAGACGAAGGATTGCTCGTTCTCCGGCTTTCCCGGCTGCTGGAACATGGTGGTGCTGGTGCTGTTCGCGCTGAGCCCGAATTTCTGGGTCATCCTCGCCATCGTGATGGTGCTGGCGGTGGCGATGTTCGTGCCGCTGAAGTTCATCCACCCGGTGCGCACCGAGCGCTGGCGGGCGGTTTCCCTGCCGGTGGCACTGGCCTGGACCTTCTTCGCCGGCTGGGCCGCCTGGGTGGATTTCCATCCCCAGAGCTGGGCCCACTGGGGGCTGGTTGCAACGTCCCTCTACCTGCTGTTCGCAGGTATCGCGCAGCAGCTCATCCCCGCGCGCTCCCGCCCCCTCAAAGCCGGGTAAGCACCACCCCGCCCACGATCAGCGCCACTGCAGCGGCCTTTCCCCTGTCCATGCGGTCCGAGAAGGCCAGCCAGCCGATCAGCACCGCAAACAGGATGGAGGTTTCGCGCAGGCCCGCCACCAGCGCGACCGGGGCCCGGGTCATGGCCCAGACGGCAATCGCATAGGCCCCGTAAGAGGCCAGCGCGGCGAGCGCCCCCAGCCCCCAGTCGCGCAGCCCGGCGCGCAAGATAGCCGTGCCCCTGAAGGCCAGCGCCGCAGGGGTGAAAAGCGCCGCATCGAGCACGAACAGCCAGGCCACGAAGGTGACGGCATCGCCCGCTACCCGTGCCCCCATGCCGTCAACCAGCGAATAGCCCGCCGTGGCCGCGGCCGAGGCCAGCGCGAAGGGAATCAGGCGGGCCGATTCCCCGAAGCGGAACACGCCGCGGGACATCATCAGGATACCGGCGCCCAGGGCAATGATGCCCCCGATCTCCATCGGTGCCAGGCGGTCGGCCAGCACGATCGGGCTTGCCGCCAGCACCAGCAGCGGCGCGCTGCCCCGGGCGATGGGATAGACGCGCGAGAGGTCGCCGTGCTCATAGGCGAAGGAGAGAAACAGCTTGTAGGCCGCATGCAGCAGCCCCGAGGCCGCCAGCCAGGGCCAGACCTCGCCCCCCGGCAAGGGGCGGGCGGCGGCGATCGCCGCGCCGATGCCGCCCTGCACCAGGGTGAGGATCAGCATCGAGGCGAGCTTGGAGACGCCGGTCTTGATCAGCGCGTTCCAGCCCGCGTGCAGCGCCGCGGCGAAGAGAACGGCAAGAAAGACGGAAAGGCTCATGGGGCAGCTCCGGCAGGGGCAGCCTCAGCGATAGCCCGGCCGGTCCGGTGGGGGAAGGGGGTGCCCTTCCCTGCCGTTCAGCCCAGAGCCTCGTCGCAACGGGCGCACACGCCGGGATGGCGGTGGCTGCCCACGTCGGGCAGGATCTTCCAGCAGCGCTGGCACTTCTCGCCCTCGGCCTTCCGGAAGACCACGCCGACGCCCTCGACCTCGGGCATGTGAAAGGCCTCGG
>WFPZ01000229.1 GCA_015487335.1 Paracoccaceae bacterium | reverse complement strand
GTTCGGACCGGCCCCGCATCTTCAACGTGGCGCTGTGGAAAGGCGAGAACCGCGAGGAGACGATCTATCGCTCCAAGGCGGTGGGCGAGCCGCCCTTCATGCTGGGCATCTCGGCCTTCCTGGCGCTTGGCAATGCCATCTCGGCCTGCGGGCCGGGCTATCCTGCACTCGATGCCCCGGCCACGCCGGAGCGCATCCTGGCGGCCATCGAAAGGGTGCGGGCATGAGCTTCGATCTGGCGGGACTGAAACGTGCGGTGGCCCGCCACGGCACGGTGGCGCGGGTGGTCGTGGCCCGCGCCGAAGGCTCTGCCCCGCGCGAGCCGGGCGCGGCCATGCTGGTGTGGGCAAGCGGGCAGGAGGGCACCATCGGCGGCGGCGCGCTGGAGTGGGAGGCCGCCGCGCGCGCCCGCGAGGTGCTCGGCGGGCGGGACATGGTGCTGAACCTGCCGCTGGGCCCGGCGCTGGGCCAGTGCTGCGGCGGGGCGGTCACGCTGGTGATCGAGCGCTACGATGCCGCGCGGCTGGCCGGGCTCGGGGGTGAGGTGGTGGTGCGGCGCGTATCGGGCCGGGGCGAGATGCCCCTGAACATGCGCAAGGCGATGGGCCTGGCCCGTTCCTGCGGGCAGCCGCCCGAGATGCTTTTCACGGGAGGATGGCTGCTGGAGCCAATCGCCCCGCCCAGGCAGGCTCTGTGGATCCATGGCGCGGGCCACGTGGGACGGGCGCTGGTGTCGGTGCTTGCCCCCTTGCCGGGGTTCGAGATCACCTGGCTCGATACCGCCGCGCAGCGATTTCCCGAAGAGATCACGCCCCGCGTGCACAGGCTGGTGGCGGCCAACCCCGCCGAGGCGGTCAAACACGCCCCCGCCGATGCCGGGCATCTGGTGGTGACCTATTCGCACGCCCTCGACCTGGAGATCTGCCACCGGCTGCTGGGGCACGGATTCGCCTACGCAGGGCTGATCGGCTCGCGCAGCAAGTGGGCAAGGTTCCGCTCCAGGCTGCGCCAGCTGGGGCACGGCGAGGCCAGCATCTCGCGCATCGAATGCCCGATCGGCATGCCGGAGCTGGGCAAGCACCCGCAGGCCATTGCCGTGGGGGTTGCCGCCACGCTACTGTCGCCGGCGCGGGCGGCTGAAATCCGGGGGGACAAGACGGGATGACGGAGAAGGAAAACGCGATTCTCGCGGTGGAGGGCCTGACGAAGGCCTACCCCGGGGTGGTGGCCAACGATCATGTCTCCTTTTCCGTCGCCCCGGGCGAGGTGCATGCGCTTCTGGGCGAGAACGGCGCCGGGAAATCGACCCTGGTGAAGATGATCTACGGGCTGGTGCAGCCCGACAGCGGCCACATGACATGGCAGGGCAGGCCCTATGAGCCCACCACCCCCCATGTCGCCCGTGCCGCCGGCATCGCCATGGTGTTCCAGCACTTCTCTCTGTTCGAGGCGCTGAACGTGGCCGAAAACGTGGCCCTGGGCATGGAGGATCCGCCACCCATGCGCCAGCTTTCGGCGCGCATCCGCGAGGTCAGCGAGGAATACGGCCTGCCGCTCGACCCCGACAAGCTGGTAGGCGATCTTTCCGCCGGCGAGCGCCAGCGGGTGGAGATCATCCGCTGCCTGCTGCAGGACCCCAAGCTGCTGATCATGGACGAGCCCACCTCGGTGCTGACGCCGCAGGAGGTGGAGATCCTGTTCCAGACCCTGCGCCAGCTTTCCGCCGAGGGCACGGCGATCCTCTACATCTCGCACAAGCTGGAGGAAATCCGCAACCTGTGCGACCGGGCCACCATCCTGCGGCTGGGCAAGGTGGTCGGCCGCTGCGACCCGCGCGAAAGCACCGCGAGGGAACTGGCCGAGATGATGGTGGGCCAGAGCCTCGCCACCCCGACCCGCAAGCGCGCCGAGTTCGGCGAGGTGGTCATCGAACTGGCCGATCTGTCGATGCAGTCGGCCAACCCGTTCGGAACTTCGCTGAAGAACCTCAGCTTTTCGGTGCGCGCAGGCGAGGTGCTGGGCATCGGCGGGGTGGCCGGCAACGGCCAGGACGAGCTGCTCGCCGCCCTGTCCGGCGAGATGCCCGGCCCGGCGGAGGCGATCCGCCTCAACGGCGAGCCGATCGGCCAGCTGGGCCCCAACGAGCGCCGCCAGCGCGGGCTGCTTTCGGCCCCCGAAGAGCGCCTCGGCCACGCCGCCGCCCCCGACATGACGCTTACGGAAAACGCGGCACTGACCGGCATGGTGCGCGAGGAGCTGGCCCGCAACGGCTTCATCGACTGGCGCAAGGCGCGCGCCTTCGCCCAGCGGATCATCTCTGCCTTCGACGTGCGCACGCCGGGCCCCGACAATGCGGCGCGCTCGCTTTCGGGGGGCAACCTGCAGAAATTCGTGATCGGCCGCGAGGTGCTGCAACGCCCGGTGGCGCTGGTCGTCAACCAGCCGACGTGGGGGGTGGATGCCTCGGCCGCGGCGGCGATCCGGCAGGCGCTTCTGGACCTGGCCGCCGAGGGCACGGCGGTGATCTGCATCAGCCAGGACCTCGACGAACTGATGGAAATCTCCGACCGTTTCGCCGCCCTCAACGAGGGCCGGCTGAGCGTGCCGCGCCCGGCCCATGAGCTGAGCGTGGAGGAGATCGGGCTGATGATGGGCGGGGCCCATGGGATGGAGGTTGCGCATGCGCATGGATGAGTTCGGCCGCGCCGCGGCAAGGCGGGGGGAACGGCCATGATCAGGCTCGAAAGACGGCCCGAACCCTCGCGCCTGTGGGCCGCGGCCTCGCCGGTGCTGGCGGTGATCCTGACGATGATCGCCGGCGGCATCCTGTTTGCCTTTCTCGGCAAGGATCCCCTCGAGGCGATCCGGACCATCTTCTGGGATCCGCTGTTCAACGAACAGTTCGCCAGCTATTCGCGGCCGCAGCTTCTGGTCAAGGCCGGACCGCTGATCCTGATCGCCATCGGGCTGAGCCTGGGCTTCAGGGCCGGCATCTGGAACATCGGCGCCGAGGGGCAATACATCATCGGCGCCATCTGCGGCGGCGCCGTGGGGCTGGCCTTCTACCCGGCCGAATCGCCGATGATCTTCCCCCTGATGGTGATTGCCGGCGCCCTCGGGGGCTGGGCCTGGGCGATGATTCCGGCCATTCTCAGGACCCGCTTCAACACCAACGAGATTCTCGTGTCGCTGCTGCTGGTCTATGTGGCCGAGCAGCTCCTGGCCTCGATGGCGCTGGGTCTGCTGCGCAACCCCGACGGCGGCGGCTTTCCGGGCAGCAGAAACTTCCAGCAGTATCCCGCCGCCTCCAACCCCGAGCTGATCGCCGGGACCGGGGTGCACTGGGGGGTGGTCACGGCCTTCATCGCGGTGATCTTCGCCTATGTCCTGCTCAACCGGCACCTGCTGGGCTTTCAGATCAGGCTGACCGGGCAATCCCCCAAGGCGGCGCGTTTCGCAGGCGTCCGCCCCAACCGGCTGATCGTGTTCTGCCTCGGCGTTTCGGGAGTGCTGGCCGGGCTGGCCGGGCTGTTCGAGCTGACCGGCCCGGCAGGCCAGATCAGCATCGACTTCAACTCCGGCTACGGCTTCACGGCGATCATCGTGGCCTTCCTCGGCCGGTTGCACCCGGTGGGCATCCTGCTGGCGGGCCTCTTGATGGCGCTCACCTACATCGGCGGCGAGCTGGCCCAGT
>WFPZ01000228.1 GCA_015487335.1 Paracoccaceae bacterium | reverse complement strand
GCGTGGTGCATAAGGTCGGCTGGAAATCTGCAACAGGAGCGGACATGGAAATCCAGAGCATCGGGGTCGTCGGCGCGGGGCAGATGGGCAATGGCATCGCCCATGTCTGCGCGGTGGCCGGCTATGACGTGCTTCTGACCGACATCAGCCAGGAGGCGCTCGACGCAGCCCTGGCCCGGATCGACAGAAACCTCGAACGCCAGGTCGCGCGCGAGAAGATCACCCCCGAGGACAAGCAGGCCGCCCTGGCCCGCATCCGCACCACCCTGAAGCTGGCAGATCTCGGCGCCTGCGACCTGATCATCGAATCGGCCACCGAACGGGAAACCGTGAAAACCGCCATCTTCGAGGATCTGGTCCCGCATCTGAAACCGCACACGATTCTCACCTCCAACACCTCGTCCATTTCCATCACCCGGCTGGCCTCGCGCACCGACCGGCCAGAGAAGTTCATGGGGTTTCACTTCATGAACCCGGTGCCGGTGATGCAGCTGGTCGAGCTCATCCGCGGCATCGCCACCGACGAGGAAACCTACAACGCCTGCCTCGGCGTGGTCGAACGTCTCGGCAAGACGGCCGCCAGCGCCGAGGACTTCCCCGGCTTCATCGTCAACCGCATCCTGATGCCGATGATCAACGAAGCGGTCTACACCCTGTACGAGGGCGTGGGATCGGTGCAATCCATCGACCAGTCGCTGCGGCTGGGCGCCAACCACCCGATGGGGCCGCTGGAACTGGCCGATTTCATCGGCCTCGACACCTGCCTGGCCATCATGAATGTCCTCCATGATGGGCTGGCCGATACCAAGTACCGCCCCTGCCCTCTCCTGACCAAATACGTCGAGGCCGGCTGGCTGGGGCGCAAGACGCAACGCGGCTTCTACGACTACCGGGGGGAAACCCCCGTTCCCACGCGCTGACACCTGCGTTTCACCTTGCGAAAATACTCCCGCCGGAGGCATGGAATCCGGTTTTTCGCAAAAACCGGATGCGCCGCGCGGGCTCAGGGCTGCGGGGCCTGATCCTTCAGAGCCAGGGTATGAGCCCGCAGCCAGGCCATGAAGGCGCTGGCATTGCCTGCATGTTTCTTCCATTCTTCCGGCGGGATCGGCTTGCCGATCACCGGGCTTTGCGGCTTGTCGAGAACCCTTGCCACCTCGTGCAGCAACAACCCCTGCCGGAGCGTGGCAGATATGCGATTGGCCATCAGATACAGGCGCGAATTCTGCCCCGGAAAGAAGATCGGCAACACGGTGGCGCCGGAGCGCTGGATCATCTTGGCGGTAAACGGGTTCCACTCGGCCTCGACGGCCGGTCCGAACCAGGTTTCGGAGGCCGCGACCTGCCCTGCCGGAAACAGGATGATGGCGCCCCCCTCCTTCAGCCGCTCCATCGCCTTCTTGCGCATCTCGAGGCTGCGGCGGAAGGCGTCCTCCTCATGCGGGAAGGGCACCGGCAGCATGAACTGCTTGACCTCCCGCACCCCCGCCACCAGCGAGCGCGTCAGGATCAGGAAGTCGTCGCGCTTGCGCCCCACCAGGGCGGCCAGGATCATCCCGTCGACAATACCGTTGGGATGATTGGCCACGACGATCAGAGGCCCGGTTTCGGGAATGTTGTCGACCTGCTCGTCCGGAACCAGCAGATCGATGCCCATCTGCTCCAGCGCCCGGGGAAAGAACTGTACGCCATGCGGCACGCCGGCCCGCTCGAAGGCGCGGATGCGGCGCAGCAGGGTGATCTTGCCGGTCAGCCACTCCAGCGTGCGGATGGTGATCACCTTGCGTGGGTCGGTGAAGGTTCCGGCATAGGACAGGCGCCGCTTGTCGTAGGGCACATAGGGCTGCGACGGCGGCTGCGTGTCCGCAGGGATATCCTGGTTCGCGTCTGCCAAGCGCTTCACCCCGTCCTTCAAGCTTTGGTGCTTGACCATCTCAGGCGTCTTCGCCGAACCTGTCGGCGACGAGCGCCTCCAGGGCATCGGCCAGCTTCTCCGCCTCCGGGCCAGTGGTCACAACCTCAATAGTGCTTCCCTTCGATGCTGCCAACATCAAAAGCCCCATGATCGAGTCGCCCGAAGCGGTGAGCCCGTCCTTGCTCACCTCGGCGCTGGCGTCATGGGCCTCCACCACCTCGACCATCCTGGCCGAGGCCCGGGCATGCAGGCCCTTTTCGTTCACGATGCGGAGTTTGCGGGAACAGGTGGTGCTCATGCAGCGTTCATTCCGAGGTGATGTCGAGGCTGTCAATATACTTGCGCCCGGCCGCCTTGGCATTTTCCACCGCAACCGGCACCGGCAGATGGCGGGATTTCGCCAGTTTCACCAGCATCGGCAGGTTGGCCCCGTAGATGATCTGCCGATTGCCGCAGGAACAGGCCAGCAGCGACAGGTTGGAGGGAGAACCGCCGAACATGTCAGTGACGATGATCACCCCGTCACCTGTATCCACGATGTCGGCGGCGGCGCAGATCTCGGCCTGCTTGGCGGCGCGGTCGTGATCGGCCTCGATGGAAATGGCGCGAATCCCCGACTGCTTGCCGACAACGTGCTCGACAGCGGCCAGGTATTCCCTGGCCAGCCCCCCATGTGCGACGATCACGATTCCGATCACGCCATTCCCCCATCCTGTCCGGTCGGAGATCTGCTGTTGCCGGCCGGACGCTCCAGTTCCCGGTGCCTTTTAGACACCTGCCACCCCGATGCTGCAAGTGCATTCGCCAGTTTTTCCGCCACCACGACCGAACGGTGCTGCCCCCCGGTGCAGCCAAAGGCCACGGAGAGGTAGGATTTTCCCTCTTCGGCGAAGGCCGGCAGCAGCATCTCCATCAGCCCCACGACCCGGTCGAAAAACTCGCCGAATCGCTCATCGCCCTCCACATGGGCCGCAACCTGCGCATCGCGGCCGTCGAGCGGGCGCAGGCCGGCTTCCCAGTAGGGGTTGCGCAGAAAACGGCAATCGAAGATCATGTCGACGCCGCGCGGCACCCCCCGCTTGTAGGAAAACGACTGCACCGATACCGCCAGCCGGCTGCCGGCAGTGGTGCCGAACCACCTTTCCAGTTCTGCACGCAGCTCGTGGGGGGTAAGATCGGAGGTGTCGATCAGAAGGTTGGCACGCGCGCGGATCGGGACCAGCAGATCGAACTCCCGCTCGATCCCTTCCTGCGGCGATTCCGCGGGGGCCAGGGGGTGGCGCCGCCGGGTTTCGGAAAACCGGCGCAGCAGCACATCGGCATTGCAGTCTAGGTAGAGAAGCTCGAACTCCAGATCGGGCCGGTGCGAGAGCATGTCCACCGTTTCGATCAGCGCATTGACCGAGAAATCCCGGTTGCGCACGTCGATCCCCAGCGCCAGGGGCCGTCCGATCGGCGGGCCCTCCAGCAGCCGCGGCGTCAGCGAGAGCGGCAGGTTGTCGATGGCCTCGAAGCCGATATCCTCCAGTGCCTTGACAGCGGTCTGGCGCCCCGCCCCCGAGGGGCCGGTGACGAGAACCACTCTCTGGCCGCCGCCGCGCGCGGCCCCGGGGGCGGGTCCGGGTCTGTCTGGCATCGGGGGCATCAGTCGCATCTCCCTCCCTTGAGATATTGCACGACGGCTTCGGGAAAATGTCCATGCACGGGGCTGTGAAGCAGCGCTATCTCGCGCCCCAGAAAACGGGCGGTGCGGCGAGGCGGCAGGCGCTCTTCCTCCTGCCGGCCGAGATCGACGGCAAGGCGCAGCGGGGCGCAGGCCACGCATTCGGCGGCCAGGATCCCGACCCCGCGTGCCTCGATCCGGCCACGGATCTGCGGCGGGCAGCGGGCGATCAGCCCCTCCTGCGCGGCCTCGAGGATGGTGCGGTCATCGGCCACCAGCCGCGCCCCGAGCGCCATAAGGCGCAGCGCCATGGCCGACTTGCCCGAGCCCGACGGCCCCATGATCAGCACCCCCGCACCATCGAGCGCCACGCAGCTGGCGTGGACGGTCTGCCGGTTGCCCGCTGGCTGGTGGCTCATGCCTTTCCTCCCGCATGGGCGCCCCCGCGCGGCTGCGAAGAGCGCCCGCCATCGCCCGCGCTGGCCTTCTGCGCCGAAGCAGACCTCAGACCGGCAGCCCCACGACGAAACGGGCACCCAGCGGTTCGGAGGAGATATCGGCATCGGTGGGGCGTATGTTCTCGGCCCAGATGACGCCGCCATGGGCCTCCACGATCTGTTTCGAGATCGCCAGCCCCAGGCCGGAGTTGTTGCCGAACTGCCCCTCGGGGCGCGAGGTGTAGAACCGGTTGAAGATCTTGGTCAGCGCCTGGTCGGGAATTCCCGGTCCGGTATCCTCGACCACCGCCAGCACCCGGTTTTCGCGCTGCCGTGCCCAGACCCGGATCGCATCGCCTTCTTCGCAGAAGGAGATGGCGTTGGTGATCAGGTTCACGAACACCTGCGCCAGGCGGGCCTCGAGCCCCTGGATGATGATCGGCTCTCCGGGAAGATCGGTGATGAACTCTATCCCCTTTTCGGCCGCTTCCTTGCCGAGATAATCCGTGATGTTGCGGATCATCCGGGTGAGGTCGAAAGGCTCTTCCTCTTCCTTCACCAGCTCGCTGTCGAGGCGCGAGGCGTTGGAGATGTCGCTGACCAGGCGGTCGAGGCGCCGCACGTCGTGCTCGATCACGTCCAGCAGCTTGTTGCGCTGATCCTCGCGCTTGGCCACCCGCAGCGTCCCCACCGCAGAGCGCAGCGAAGCCAGCGGGTTCTTGATTTCATGGGCCACGTCGGCGGCGAACTGCTCGTTCGCCTCGATCCGGTCGTAAAGCGCCGAGACCATGCCGCGCAGGGCGCTCGAAAGCCTGCCGATCTCGTCGGGCCTGCCGGAGAGATCGGGGATGCGCACCCGCCCGGGGCTCATCTTGCGCGAATTGCGGTCGCGGCCCACCTCGGCTGCCGTGGCCAGATCGGAAAGCGGATTGGCAATCGTCGAGGCCAGCACCAGGCTGAGGCCGACGGATACGAGAATGGCGATGACGAACATCTGCAGGATCTGCTCGCGCTCGGCGCGCACCAGCTCGTCGATCTCGCCGGCCGCGCTGGTAAGCGCCACCGCGCCCACCGGGCGGCCATCGGCCATCACCGGCGTGGAGACTGAGAAGATCGTGCTGCCGCTGCCATCGACGCCGGTATTCACCTGAGTGGTGCCCGACATGGTGGCCGGAACCAGCTCGCGCAGCTGCTCCAGCGGGTCGTAATCGGACGCCGGCGGAGAGCCGGGGGCCAGCAGGGCCGAAATGGATTCGAAGACCGAATTGAGAAACCCGGTAATGATGGTGCTGCGCCCGCCCTCCTTGAAGCCGGCAACCGGGGCCTGGCCCGCACGCGGCCTGCCAATCGTGGATGCCACGAGATTGCCCTGGCTGTCGAACAGGTAAACCTCGACACCCTCGTTCAGGTCGAGACCCGAAAGGACCTCGCCCATGTCCGGGCCCGCAGCGGGGGCCAGCCCGTCTTCTCCGACAGCGGCCAGCCGGGCTTCCAGCACGTCTGCAACCAGTTCGGCTTCGGAAACGAGGCCGCGCTCGCGCAAGGTGACAAGGCTGTCGCGGAACGGGTTGAGATAGAGAACCCCGGCGACCAGGATGATCAGGGCCAGCAGATTGAACGTGACGATCTTCCGCGCCAGAGGCGAGCGGTTGATCGAGAAGAGACCGCGGCGGGCACGGCTGGCCCGCAGCTCGGAATCCGCCTCCGTCTGCGGGGCGATCCAGTCCTCGCCGAGAACGACGTCGGTGTCCCTGGTCAGTTCCGCATCACGCACGTCTATCCTCGGCGCAAGCGTCATCATTCCTCATTGTATCTGTATCCGATACCGTAAAGGGTTTCGATGGCCGAAAAGTCGGGGTCAACCGCGCGCATCTTCTTGCGCAGACGCTTGATGTGGCTGTCGATGGTGCGATCGTCCACATAGACCTGATCGTCATAGGCCACATCCATCAGCTGATCGCGGCTTTTCACGAAGCCGGGGCGCTGGGCCAGCGCCTGCAGCAGCAGAAACTCGGTGACCGTGAGAGATACGTCCTTGCCCTTCCACGTCACGGCATGGCGCAGCGGGTCCATGGTGAGGTTGCCGCGCACCATGACCTTGTGCTCTTCGCCATCGGGGCGCTCGCCGCTTTCGATCGCTTCCTGGCGGCGCAGCAGGGCACGGATCCGCTCCACCAGAAGGCGCTGGGAGAACGGCTTCTTGACATAGTCGTCGGCCCCCATGCGCAGGCCGAGCACCTCGTCGATCTCGTCATCCTTGGAGGTAAGGAAAATGACCGGCATCGAGGTCTTCTGCCGCAGCCGCTGGAGCAGATCCATCCCGTCCATGCGGGGCATCTTGATGTCGAGCACCGCCATGTCCGGCAGCTTCTTGTTGAAGGCATCGAGTGCCGCCTGCCCGTCATTGTAGGTTTCGACCTCGAAACCCTCGGCCTCAAGAGTCATGGATACCGACGTCAGGATGTTCCTGTCGTCATCCACCAATGCTATCCTCGACATGATAAGAGGTATCCTTGTGCTGCTCTGCTTGTCATTTTTTTACATCATAATCCCGTTTCCGCCCCCTGGAATCAACTGTTAACTGCAAATCAGCCGCCCTGGCGGCCCTGATGAAACGGCAAATTCCGTAATTTTTGGCTAATTCGCCTCCACCGGCACCCTCCCGCCCCCTCCACGGGGATCTGATAGCGCTAAACCGGGAATGTTTGCGCTAAACGCGCGTGATTGCGCTAACTGCGCATGGTTGCGCTAACTGCGCGCTTCCTTCCTGTTCCCTCGAAAAATCCGCGTGTTATAGCGGGGCCCCGGGGGATTCCCCGCGGCACGGACAGCTTGCCTAGCGCAATCGAACCATCGAGACGCCAGAACCGGCACAGGAGCACGAGAACCATGACAATCGGACGGGTGAACCCGGCGCACACGCTTTCGGATCAGGGGATAACCGGGCTTGGTCAGGTCCATTACAA
Source organism: Paracoccaceae bacterium (assembly GCA_015487335.1). GTDB lineage: Bacteria > Pseudomonadota > Alphaproteobacteria > Rhodobacterales > Rhodobacteraceae > S012-89. The sequence continues at coordinate 6,415 of WFPZ01000228.1, read as the reverse complement.
CCTGCTTGAACCGGCATTGATCGAACAGGCGCTCAAGCGCGGAGAGGGCAGGCTGGGCCTGGGCGGCACCCTTCTTGTCAATACCGGCAGCCATACCGGGCGTTCCCCCAAGGACAAGTTCGTGGTGAAGACCCCGGGGGTGGAGCCCCACATCTGGTGGGAAAACAACCCGCCGATGGCGCCCGAGGCCTTCGACCGGCTGCATGCGGACATGCTGGAGCACATGAAGGGGCGCGACTACTTCGTGCAGGATCTCTATGGCGGCGCCGATCCGACGCTGCGGCTCGACGTGCGCATGGTCACCGAGCTGGCCTGGCACTCGCTGTTCATTCGCCACCTGCTGCGCCGCCCCGCCCGCGAAGAGCTCGACAGCTTCGTGCCCGAGTTCACCGTCATCAACTGCCCCTCCTTCCAGGCGGACCCCGAGCGCCACGGCTGCCGTTCGGGCACGGTGATCGCACTCAACTTCGAGAAGAAGCTGATCCTGATCGGCGGCACCGCCTATGCCGGGGAAAACAAGAAATCCGTCTTCACCCTGCTCAACTACCTGCTGCCCGAAAAGGGCGTGATGCCGATGCACTGCTCGGCCAACCACGCGCCGGGCAACCCGGTGGACACGGCGATCTTCTTCGGCCTTTCCGGCACCGGCAAGACGACGCTTTCGGCCGATCCCTCGCGGGTGCTGATCGGCGACGACGAGCACGGCTGGTCCGAGCGCGGCACCTTCAATTTCGAAGGCGGCTGCTATGCGAAGACGATCAACCTCTCGCCCGAGGCCGAGCCCGAGATCTTCGCCACCACGAAGATGTTCGCCACCGTCATCGAGAACATGGTCTATGACCCCGACACGCTGGAAATCGACTTTTCCGATGACAGCCTGACCGCCAACACCCGCTGCGCCTATCCGCTGGAATACATCTCCAACGCCTCGGAAACCGCGCTTGGCGGACATCCCAAGAACATCATCATGCTCACCTGCGACGCCTTCGGCGTGCTGCCCCCCATCGCCCGGCTGACCCCGGCGCAGGCCATGTATCACTTCCTGTCGGGCTTCACCTCCAAGGTGGCCGGCACCGAACAGGGCGTGACGGAGCCCCAGCCCACCTTCTCCACCTGCTTCGGCGCGCCCTTCATGCCGCGCCGGCCCGAGGTCTACGGCCAGCTCCTGCGCGAGAAGATCGCCCGCCACGGCGCCACCTGCTGGCTGGTCAACACCGGCTGGACGGGCGGGGCCTACGGCACCGGCCAGCGGATGCCGATCAAGGCCACCCGCGCGCTGCTGAGCGCCGCGCTCGACGGCTCCCTGAGCGGAGCCGAGTTCCGCAAGGACCCGAACTTCGGCTTCGACGTGCCGGTCTCCGTGCCCGGCGTCGACGACAGGCTGCTCGATCCGCGCCGGACCTGGGCCGACCCGGCCGCCTATGATGCGCAGGCCGCCCGGCTGGTGCAGATGTTCGCCGAGAACTTCGAACAATATACCGCCCATATCGACGACGACGTGAAGGCCGTCGCCATCGGCTGATCCGGCCCGCGCGTGACATTTTCCCCGCCTGCGGCAATAGTTGGCCGCGGGCGGACCGGAAAGTGGGTTTCGGATGGAGTGGCGTGACGAAGGGGCCTTGCTGAGCGTGCGCCGGCACGGCGAGAGTGCCGCGATCATCGAGGTGTTCACCGCCGAACACGGGCGCCACGCCGGGGTGGTGCGCGGCGGGGCCAGCCGCCGGATCTCCCCCATCCTGCAGCCCGGCGCCCAGCTGGACCTCACCTGGCGGGCGCGGCTTGACGAGCACCTGGGCAGCTTCACGGTGGAACTGCTGCGCAGCCGCACCGCTGCGGTGATGGGCGACCGGCTGGCGCTGGCCGGGCTGAACGCGGTCACCGCGCTTCTTTCCTTCAGCCTGCCCGAGCGCGAGCCCCATCCTTCGCTTTACGCCCGCACCATCACGCTGCTCGATCTGCTCGGCACCTCCCCCGCCTGGCCGCTGGCCTACCTGCGCTGGGAGCTGGCCCTGCTCGACGAGCTGGGCTTCGGCCTCGATCTCTCGGCCTGCGCGGTGACGGGCGCGCGCGAGGGGCTGGCACATGTCTCGCCGCGCACCGGCCGGGCGGTAAGCGCCGAGGCCGCCGGAAAGTGGGCCGACAGGCTGCTGCCGCTGCCGCCGGCCCTTCTGGGCCATGGCGAGGGAGAGCTTTCCGGCGTTGCCAGGGGGCTGGTGACCACCGGGTATTTCCTGCGCACCCGCCTGGCCCACCAGCTGGGCAACCGCCCCCTGCCCGAGGCCCGTCAGCGCCTGGTCGATGCCATCGCCCGCTACTCGGCGCCCTCGGCCTGAAACACCATCTCTTCGCCCGCGTCATTGCGCAGGATGAGGACCCCGCCCATGAGCTCCGCCTCGCTCATCCCGGCCAGGGCCGCGAAATAGGCCCGCTCGGCCGAAACCTCGGGGCAAAGCGCGCGGGTGGCAGCGAGGGGGCCCAGCCTGAACCGCGGATAGGGGGCGCTCTGGCTGGCGGTGAAGCTGTTGCAAGGGCCACGGCCGGTTACCCGCCCCTCTTCGGGAAAGCGGATGGTGGCGCGCCCGGCAAAGGGCATGCCGTTGATCTCGACCAGCCGGTAGACGGCCTGCGGGCCAACGTAGGCCGAGACGGTTTCATCCGCCCTGCAGGCGGCCAGCAGCAGCGGCAGAACCAACAGCATGCGCCTCATCCGCCCAGTCTGCGCCCGACATGGACGAAAGACAAGCCGGCCCTCAACCCAGCAGGCGGCGGGCAATCACCTGAGCCTGGATCTCGGCCGCGCCCTCGAAGATGTTGAGGATGCGCGCATCGCACAGGATCCGCGAAATGCGGTATTCCAGCGCGAAACCGTTGCCGCCATGGATCTGCAGCGCGTTGTCGGCCGCCGCCCAGGCCACCCGCGCCCCCAGAAGCTTGGCCATGCCGGCCTCCAGATCGCAGCGCCTGCCGTGATCCTTGGCCCATGCCGAGTGATAGGTGAGCTGCCGTGCCACCATGATTTCGGCCGCCATCATCGCCAGCTTGCCCGAAACCCGGGGAAACTCGATCAGCGCCTTGCCGAACTGCCGGCGCTCCAGCGCATATCGCAGCCCTTCCTCCAGCGCCGATTGCGCCACCCCGATGGCGCGCGCGGCAGTCTGGATGCGCGCACTCTCGAAGGTCTGCATCAGCTGCTTGAAGCCCTGCCCCTCTTCCCCGCCCAGCAGGTTTGCCGCGGGCACGCGCAGGCCGTCGAAGGCCAGCTCGTACTCCTTCATGCCGCGGTAGCCCAGCACCTCGATCTCGCCGCCGGTGATGCCCTCGTCGGGAAAGGGGTTTTCCTCTGTTCCCGGGGTCTTTTCCGCCAGAAACATGCTCAGGCCCCGCCAGTCGGTGCTGTCGGGATCGGTGCGCGCCAAGAGCGTCATGACATTGGCGCGGGCAGCGTGCGTGATCCAGGTCTTGCTGCCGGTGATCACGTAATCCTCGCCCTCGCGCACCGCCCGGGTGCGCAGGCTGCCCAGATCCGAGCCGGTGTTGGGCTCGGTGAACACCGCCGTCGGCAGAACCTCGGCGCTGGCGATCTTCGGCAGCCAGTGCGCCTTCTGCGCTTCGGTGCCTCCGGTCAGGATCAACTCGGCGGCGATCTCCGATCGGGTGCCCAGGCTGCCCACCCCGATATAGCCGCGAGAAAGCTCTTCGGAGACCACCACCATCGAGGCCTTGGACAGGCCGAGGCCCCCGAACTCCTCGGGGATGGTCAGGCCGAACACCCCCATCCCGGCCAGCTCCTCGATGATCTCCATCGGGATCAGCTCGTCGCGCAGGTGCCAGCCGTGGGCATCGGGGATCACCCGCTCCTCCGCATAGCGGCGAAACTGCTCGCGGATCATTTCCAGCTCGTCGTCCAGCCCGGTGGCGCCGAAGGTGGCATGGCCCGCCCCCTCGCGCATCAGCGCAACCAGACGGCTGCGCGCCGCCTGGCTGTTGCCATGGCGCAGCAGCGAAAGGATTGCCGGGGTGCTCAGCACCTCGCGGCGGTCATCGGGCAGGATGTCGTGCAGGCGGGCCACCTCGCCCTGGCTCATGGGAATGCCGCCGGCGATCTGGGCGAGATATTCCCCGAAGGCGATCTGAAGGATCAGCTGCTCCATCTCGCCGAACTTCCCCGCCTCCTGCAGACGCTCGGCCCAGGCCTGCATCTGGCGAAGGGCCTCCACATAGGTGGCCAGCCACGAAAGCGCGTGGGCGGCGGCCTGATGGGCCTCCAGCCGGGCGCCGGAGATGCGGCCATCTTCGCTCAGGCGCTCGCGCAGCGCGGCGGTGGCGCTTTCAAGCACCGTCTCCACCGGCCCCAGGGCGGCGGCTGTCAGAACCGGCAGCTCGGCCAGCAGGGCATCGTTCATGGCTTTGTCCCGTCCATCATGGGCCATTGCGCATCTCCCGTATCTCAAGCCAGCCCCGGATAGAGCCTTTGCAGTCGCAGCGCAATAAAAATTCACATCCAGCGCGGAAAACGATTGAAAATGTCTCTTCGGAAATGCCGGTGCGCCTCTCCGGACCATCTGGTAAAACCGAAAGGGCAAGCGGAACGGGGATGGAAATGACCGGATGGATCGAGCAGATCGGCCCTTTGTTTCTGGGCCTTTCCTTCGCCATCGTCCTGCTCAGCGGCTTCGTGAAGGGGGCCGTGGGCTTTGCCATGCCGATGATCATCATCTCCGGCCTCGGCTCTTTCCTGCCGCCCGACACTGCGCTTGCAGCATTGATCCTGCCCACCGTGCTGTCCAACGTGATGCAGGCCTTGCGGGGCGGGCTGCGCGCCGCCTGGGGCAGCGTGCGACGGTTTCGGGTGTTCATCGTCACGCTGCTGGTGGTGATCGCGCTCAGCGCCCAGCTGGTGGCCCTGCTGCCCGGCTGGCTCATGTACCTCGCGCTCGGCCTTCTCGTCACCCTCTTTGCCGGCAGCCAGCTGGCCGGATGGCGGCCCCGGCTGCAGGCCCGCCACCGGGCGCGTGCCGAAGTGATCATGGGCGCGGCGGCCGGTCTGGCGGGGGGAGTGTCGGGCGTCTGGGGGCCGCCGACGGTGGCCTATCTGACCACCATCGACGCCCCCAAGGACGAGCAGCTGCGCATCCAGGGGGTGATCTACGGCGCCGGCGCGGTGGTGCTCCTGGGGGCGCATCTGAAATCGGGGGTGCTGAACGCCCAGACCTTGCCACTGTCGCTGGCCCTGGTGGTGCCGGCGCTCCTAGGGATGCTGGCCGGTTTCCGGCTGCACGACAGGCTCGACGCCGAGCGCTTCCGCCGCGCCACCCTGGCCGTGCTGGTGCTTGCCGGACTCAACCTGATCCGCCGCGGACTGACTGGATGATCCCCGCCGCTTCTTCCGCCCGGGGAACACCCCCACGAGGCGGGCAGACATGCCCCGCGAGATGGCGCGCCGACGGCGGCGCGGCACTCAGCCCATGGCCGGCAGGGGCGTGCGCTCCTGGAGAGAGCACGCAAGCCAGGCCCGGGAACGCTCGGCGCTCACGCCCACGCGCTCCAGCGTGGGCTGCCAGGCCTCGGGCTTCATTTCCCACAGGCCGACGCTGACGCGCGCCGCTCCCTCGCCCTCGCTGCCCAGCACCTCGGGGGCCACCCGCAGGCGGCGGTAGATGCGCTCCATCCTGGCGTCGAAGACGGCCACGAAATGGGCCAGGTGGAAGTGCCTCATCACCTCGCCCGCCCCCAGCACCAGAGCCGCCGAGGCGCGGGGGTCGCGCCGGGCGAAGGAAAGGCAGAAGCGGGTGCACTCCCAGATCAGCGGGCTTTCGATGCGCACCCCGTCAAGCAGATGGGCGAAGTGATCGTTCACGATGGTGGGCCCCAGGGTGGGCAAGAGCCGCATCGAGCCGCCATGCAGCCCCTCGGCGCTTTCCCAGATCACATAGAGCGGGTTCAGCGCATCGTACTCGTCACGCTCTTCTCCGTTCTCGTCGACCGACACATCCCAGCCCAGCCGGTGGCGGAACTGCTCGGCCCGGTCGCGGAACATGCTGTCGCGCAGGCGGGGGTGGGCGTCCAGTTGGTGACCGTAGAGATAGCGCAGCATGGGGGCCTTTCCTTTCCGTCCTTCGCGAAAAGGCTAGGCACGGGCCGGTTACCGCCGCCCTATGGCTGCGTGCGCTCCGGTTTTGCGGGGGTTAACGCGGCGTGCGCCCCAACAAGCACAGGGCCTATACCACGATGAGGCCGCTGCTCAGGGCGCGGGCCACCGCGTGAGTGGTGTTGATGGCCCCCAGCTTGTGGCGCGCCGCCTCGATATAGACGCGCAGCGTGTGTTCCGAGATGTTCAGCTCGGCCGCGGCCTGGGCGCGGCTGAAGCCCTTGGCGAGATAGGTCATCGCACTGAGTTCGCGCGGCGAGAGGCTGG
>WFPZ01000227.1 GCA_015487335.1 Paracoccaceae bacterium | reverse complement strand
GTTGGACGAAACGAACAGAACCTCCTGCGGCGCGCAGGAAAAGCGCTCGGTCACCATGGCATAGACCGAACGGTGCGGCTTGAACACGCCCACCTGCTGCACCGAGAGCACCTCGTCCAGCACATCGCCCACCCCGGCCGAGCGCACCGCGTCTGCCAGCATGTCCGGCGAGCCGTTGGACAGGATCGCGGTGGAAAACCCGTCCGCTTTCAGCGCCGCCAGCATTGCCGGCACTTCCGGATAGGCCGAAAGCTCCCGGTAGAGCGCCAACAGCCTCTCGCGCAGTTCCGGATCATCGGCCAGCCCCGCGGCCTCCAGCGCCCAGTCAAGCCCGTCCTGCGTGACCTGCCAGAAATCTGCATGCGCCCCGGCCAGCGCCCTGATCCAGGTGTATTGCAACTGCTTGTGCCGCCAGTTTGCGGCAACCTGCCGCCAATGCCGCGCAAAGGCCTCGCGCCCGGGCTCCCGCGCGGTCTCGCGCGCGGCGGCGGCCACGTCGAAGAGCGTGCCGTAGGCGTCGAATACACAGGCTCTGATCGTCATGCCATGTCCTCTCGCCGCGACACTGGCACGCCACCGGCGCTGTGTGAAGAGGCCGCGCGGGGCCGGTGCCTGCTTCTTTTTCTTGAAATATCTTAGGGGTGCAGGGGCAGGCAGCCCCCACCTGCCGCCACGCCACGCGCCGGCATCCCTACCCGATGCGGGCGGGCCCGGCCGGGGGCATTACTGGAGATAGTATTCCAGCAGCAGCCAGCCGGCCGAAAAATGCGCCGCCAGCGTGAACACATAGGCCGCCAGCGCCGTCAGTGCGCCCGAGGGGCCCAGGGGGGCCAGCTCCTGCGGCCTGTCTGCCTTGCGCGGCAGCAGCCCCGACAGGCCGAGCCCGACCAGCACCAGCAGCACCGGCGACTGGGTGCGCAGGGCGGCGGCGAAGAAGGCTGCGACCATGAAGGCGGTCATCGCCGGGGCGAGCGCCGGCCAGAAGCTGCGCGCGGCGATACGGGCGCAGCGCCCGCCGTCAAGCAACGGGAACGGCAGCAGGTTGACGAAGTTGAGCGCCCCGATCGTTACCGCGAAGGTCTGCAGCTGGGTGGCCAGCGCGGGTTCGGTTGCGGCCAGCATCGAGGACAGCACGAAGGCCAGGGCCATCGGCGCCAGGCTGAACCCCGCCCCCATCAGCGCCACGAAGAAGGCCTCGCCTTCGCTTTTCAGCGGCCGGTCCGAGATCGGCAGGCGGCTGAGCAGCGGCACCAGCCGAAAGCGCGTGGGCGCATGCCCCAGCATCCGGTAGGCCAGCACGTGCCCCGCCTCGTGCAGCATCAGCGCCGCCAGCAGCCACAGGCCGAAGGAGGTGCCATGGGCCGCGGCCGCCGTCACGAAGGCCACGAAGCCCAGAAGCACGCCGATGCCGTCGAAACCGGTGAAGATGATCGGAGAGCCGTTCGGCGCCGCGCCACGCAGGGCAAAGGCCATGGCCACGCACAGAAGCAATACGGAGAGAACCAGCAACACCATTGACACGACACCCGGTAACACTTGCACGAAACAGGCCGGGTTCTGGCAGGCCCGGCGGAACGGGGCCATTTTACCGAAAATTGGCCGGAAAAGTAGCGCCGGTTGTTCGACAGTCTGTTTCCGATCCGCGCCCGGGGTCGCCTGGCCGGGTCAGAGGTTTTCCGGCACCGGCATGCCCATGATGTGATAGCCGCCGTCCACATGCACGATCTCGCCGGTGGTCGAGGCCCCGTAGTCGGAGGCCAGCCAGGCGGCGGTGCCGCCGATGGCCTCCAGCGTGGCGTTGGCGCGCATCGGGGCGTTGGCCTCGGCGTGGCGGAAGGTCTTGCGGGCACTGCCGATGGCCGAGCCGGCCAGGGTCTTCATCGGGCCGGGGGCAATCGCGTTTACCCGGATGCCGTCGGGGCCGAGATCGTTGGCCAGGTAGCGCACGGCCGCCTCGAGCGCGGCCTTGGCCACGCCCATCACGTTGTAGTTGGGCATCACCCGGGTGGAGCCGTCGAAGGTGAGGGTCAGGATGGTGCCGCCCTCCCGCATCAGCGGCGCGGCACGGCGGGCCACGTCGATCAGCGAGTAGCAGGAGATGTCCAGCGAGTTGTGGAAATTGCCGCGGGTGGTGTCCATGAACCGGCCCGTCAGCTCGTTCTTGTCGGAATAGGCGATGGCATGGATCACGAAATCCAGCCGGCCCCATTCGCGTCTCAGCAGATCGAAGGCGGCGTCCATCGAGGCTTCGTCGGTGACGTCCACGTCCACCAGAAGCTCGGCCCCCAGTTCCTCGGCCAGCGGCCTGACCCGCTTGCCGAAGGCCTCGCCCTGGTAGGTGAAGGCCAGCTCCGCCCCTTCCGCGGCCATGGTCTTCGCGATTCCCCAGGCGATGGAGCGGTTGTTCGCAACCCCCATCACGAGGCCGCGCCGGCCTTTCAGAAGATCCGCCATGGCCCTACCCGTGATACTTGCTCAGGCACAGGCTGGCATTGGTGCCGCCGAAGCCGAAGCTGTTGGAAAGAATGGTGTCCAGTTCCACCCCCTCGCGGGTCTCGGTGACGATCTCTTCCGGTTTCAGCGCCGGGTCGAGTTCGGTCACGTTGATCGAGGGGGCGATGAAGCCGTGCTCCATCATCAGAAGCGAGTAGATCGCCTCGTGCACCCCGGTGGCGCCCAGGCTGTGGCCGGTCATCGATTTGGTCGAGGAGATCGGCGGCACGCCGTCTTCGCCGAAGACGCGGCGGATGGCCTCCACCTCGGTGACGTCGCCAGCCGGCGTCGAGGTGCCGTGGGCGTTGATGTAGTCCACCTTGCGCTCGCCGAGGGTGGAAATCGCCAGCCGCATGGAACGCTCCCCCCCCTCGCCGGAGGGGGCGACCATGTCGTGCCCGTCCGAGGTGGCGCCGTAACCGGTGACCTCGGCATAGATCTTCGCGCCGCGCGCCTTGGCGTGCTCGAGCTCCTCCAGCACCACCATGCCGCCGCCGCCGGCAATCACGAAGCCGTCGCGGTTGGCATCGAACGGCCGCGAGGCGGTCTCGGGGGCGTCGTTGTACTTGCTGGACATGGCGCCCATGGCGTCGAACAGGCACGAGAGCGTCCAGTCCACCTCTTCGCCGCCACCGGCGAAGATGATGTCCTGCTTGCCCATCTGGATCAGCTCCGCGCCGTTGCCGATGCAATGGGCCGAGGTCGAGCAGGCGGAGGTGATCGAGTAGTTCACCCCCTTGATCCTGAACGGCGTCGCCAGGCAGGCGGAAACGGTGGAGCTCATGCAGCGGGTGACCATGAAGGGGCCCATGCGCTTGGGCGCGCCCTTCTCGATCACGATCTGGTGGGCGTTGAAGAAGTTGGAGGTGGACGGCCCGCCCGAGCCCGCCACCAGCCCGGTGCGGACATTGGAGATGTCGCTCTCTTCAAGCCCCGCATCCTCGATCGCCTGCTGCATGGCCAGGTAGGCATAGGCGGCGGTGGGCCCCATGAAGCGCATCTGGCGCTTGTCGATGTTCGCGGCCAGGTCGATCTGCGGAACCCCGGCGATCTGGCTGCGGAAGCCGTGCTCGGCATAGGCCGGCTGGAAGCTGATGCCCGAGCGGCCCGCGCGCAGGCTTTCCGTCACTTCCTGGGCGTTGTTGCCGATCGGGGAGATGACCCCCAATCCGGTGATGACGACACGACGCATCGGCGCTCTCCTGTTCGTTGTCGGTGTCAGCCGGCCGCGGCCAGCCCCACCTTCATGTCCTTGACCTGGCAGACCACCTCGCCGTCCGCCTCGACCCGGCCGTCGGCCACGCCCATCTTGAGGCGGCGGTCGATGACCCGGGTGAAATCCACGTGATAGGTAACCAGCTTGCGCTCGGGCGTGACCATGCCGGAAAGCTTCACCTCGCCCACGCCCAGGGCAAAGCCCTGCCCCTGCCAGCCGCGCCAGCCCAGGTTGAAGCCGGTCAGCTGCCACAGCCCGTCCAGCATCAGACAGCCGGGCATGACCGGATTGCCGGGGAAGTGGCAGGGGAAGAACCACAGCCCGGGATCGATGTCGAGCTCGGCCACCACATGGCCCTTGCCGTTGGCGCCGCCGTCGGCGCTGATGTCGGTGATCCGGTCCATCATCAGCATCGGCGGTTCGGGCAGCTGGGCGTTGCCCGGGCCGAACAGTTCGCCGCGGGCGCATTTCAGCAGGCCTTCCTTGTCGAAACTGGTTGGAAAATCGGCCATGCGTGGCGCCTCCCGGTATTGAATTCTCTGCTCCGCCTCCCTCTACCACCGGCCTCGGAGCAGAGGCAATAGCGCCCGCGCCCGCGCTTTCCCGCAATTGTGTTTGAACAGCACCGCCCCCGCGCCCTATATTGGCGGCCATGAAGGACATGCCCGACCATATCGACGAACAGGCCATCGCCCGCGGCACCCGATGGCTGGCACGCGGCGGATTGCGCCCTACCCGGCAGCGGCTGGCGCTGGCCGCGCTTCTGGTGGGCGACGGAAAGGACAGGCACGTCACCGCCGAAGGCCTGTTTGCCGCGGCCCATGCGGCAGGTGATTCGGTGTCCATGGCCACCGTCTACAACACCCTGCGCGCCTTCTGCGAGGCGGGGCTGATGCATGAGATCACCGTGGACGGCTCGCGCAGCTACTTCGACACCCGGCTCGACGACCACCCCCATTTCTACTGGGAAGACACCGCCGAGCTGACCGACGCGCCGGTCGAAGAGCTGGAAATCGCCCGCCTGCCCAAGGCGCCCGACGGGGCGAAGGTGTGGAAGGTGGATGTGGTGATCCGCCTGCGCCGCGACTGAGCCGCCAGGGCCGGCTTTTCCTTCATTTCTTCCTTCTGCTGCCTGAAACGCTCCGGGGGGCGTTCGCCGCTCGCCTGGCCGGGCTCAGAACCACTGCCCCGGCTCCATCAGCCCCAGATCGAGCAGCTGCTGCGAGTGCCACCGGAAGGGCACGGAATTGCGCCACCGGAAGCTGGGGATGTCGAAGGTGGAGCCGGGGTTTGTTTTCAGGGCCTTGGCGGTGCGAAACGAGACCAACGCGGTGGTGATGTTGTGGTGCCAGGGGCAGGAATAGGTATTGTATTCCTCGTCCGAGAAGGTGTGATCGGCGCGCAGCCGCAGCCCCGGAGCGGCCCGAAACAGCGAGATCCGGTCGATCCGCCGCCGCGCCGGGGGCACGTGCTCCTCGAAGCGCCAGCGCAGCCCGCCGAAGAAGTCGAGCTGGCGCTCGCGCGGCTGGCCGTTCTCGTCATGCCGGGCCAGGGCGTAATAGCCGGAGCGGTCGAGATGGGCGTCCTCCAGCGATACCCCGTTGGGGAAGGCCTGCAGATCGCCGGCATAGATGTCGATCACATAGGTGAGCACCGCATCGCGCCGCTCTTCGCTGTGAAACGCCAGCATCTCGCCAATGCTGCGGGTCTCGCAGAAGGGGTAGAAGAGGTATTCGGCATTGTAGCAGTAGTGCAGCCAGGTGCCGGCGGGGGCGGCCCTGATCACCGAATTGACGACGTGCTCGGTGGCGCCTTCCTGCGTCATGTCGTGGCGCACGCGGTGGATTTCCGTCTCCAGCTCTACCGGCAGGGTGAGTTCCGGCGGGGCGAAGGCCACCACCGCCTTGAAGCCCGCCAGCTGGCAATGGCGCAGGGTGCTTTCGACCTCCACCAGATCTTCCACCAGCACCAGCGCCACCGGCCCGCGGGCCAGTGCGGCCTTGCCCTTTCGCGTGAACTCCTCGAGACTGTCGTAGCGCATCGCTGCTCCCCTGCCGGTCATGCCCGGCAGGGGTGAAAATCCCATGAACGGCGGAAATTGCAAGCGTTGCGGCAGGCGGCGTTTGGCTGTAGGAGGCGGGCCTGCAAGCGGCGAGGCAATGACATGCGGGACGCAAAGAAACTTTTCATCAGGACATACGGCTGTCAGATGAACGTCTACGACAGCGAGCGCATGGCCGAGGCGCTGGCGGAATCGGGCTATGTCACCACCGACAGCCCCGAGGACGCCGACCTGATCCTGCTCAACACCTGCCACATCCGGGAAAAGGCGGCCGAGAAGATCTATTCCGAACTGGGCCGCTACAAGGGGCTGAAGGCGGCCCGCCCCGACCTCAGGATCGGGGTGGCCGGCTGCGTGGCCCAGGCCGAGGGCGAAGAGATCATGCGCCGCCAGCCGATGGTCGATCTGGTGGTCGGGCCGCAAAGCTACCACCGGCTGCCCGAGCTGACGGCCCGTGCCGAGAGCGGCGGCAAGGCGATCGACACCGATTTTCCCGAAGAGGACAAGTTCGAGAAGCTGGCCGGCCCGAGACGCGCCCGCCGCGGGCCCACGGCCTTTCTCACCGTGCAGGAGGGCTGCGACAAGTTCTGTGCCTTCTGCGTGGTGCCCTACACCCGCGGCATGGAGGTTTCGCGCCCGCCCGCCCAGGTGATGGCCGAGGCACGCGAACTGGTCGAGCGCGGGGTGCGCGAGATCACCCTTCTGGGCCAGAACGTCAACGCCTATCACGGCGCGGGCGAGGATGGCGACTGGCCGCTGGCCCGGCTGATCGGAGAGCTGGCCAAGATCGACGGGCTGGAGCGCATCCGCTTCACCACCTCGCACCCCAACGACATGGACGACGGGCTGATCGCCGCCTTTGCCGAGTGCGAAAAGCTGATGCCCTATCTGCACCTGCCGGTCCAGTCGGGCTCGGACCGTATTCTCAAGGCGATGAACCGCAGGCACACCGCCGCCGACTACGTGGCGCTGATCGGGCGCATCCGCGCCGCCCGCCCCGACATCCTGCTGTCGGGCGATTTCATCGTCGGCTTTCCCGGCGAGACCGAGGAGGATTTCGCCCGCACCATGGCCCTGGTCGAAGAGGTGAACTACGGCCAGGCCTATTCCTTCAAGTATTCGCCGCGTCCGGGCACCCCGGCCGCCGAACGCGATCAGGTGGAGGAAGCGGTGAAGTCAGAGCGCCTCGCCCGGCTGCAGGAGCTGCTCGACGCCCAGCAGCAGGCGGCGCAGAAGGCGATGGTGGGCCGGGAGGTCTCGGTCCTGTTCGAAAAGCCCGGCCGCATGGCGGGGCAGATGGTCGGCAAGTCGCAATATCTGCACGCGGTTCACGTCACCGACCCGTCCGTGCGGGCAGGCGAGATCCGCGCCGTGCGCATCACCGCCTCGGCGCCCAACTCCCTGGCGGGCGAAGTGATCTGAAGCTAAAAAAGGAGGCCGGGCCTGCAAAGGCAGGCCCGCCATGCAGCGCATGCAGTGGCTGCTACTTCTTGTTCTGCGGCGGCGTCCTGGCCATGAGGTCGAGCAGGGTCGCCTTCAGGTATTCCGGCTGCCCCACGCCATACTCGTCGCGGCACACCCGCTCGGCGATTGCCTGCGCCTGCGGATAGCTGTAGCCCAGACGAACCAGATCCTCGATGAACACGGCATTCGGCCGGTCCCAGATCACATTGGCCGTCGGCCCCCGGAAGCAGCTGATCGTGATCACGTCCGGGTTGCTTCCCGGTTTGGTCGGCAGGCGTGCGCGATCGGCCAGGGCGGCGGAAGCAGGCAGGGAAAGCGCCAGCGCCACTGCTGAAATTGCAAGTCGTTTCATTTCGTCATCCCTTCTCAACTCATCAATCCTGGTCCGACAGAATCGGCACCGGCAATATGCAAACGCCGCAAGGCAGGTTGTTGTGCAGGTTGCTGTCCGTTCGCAGTGCCGAGATTATGGCAGGGATTCGCCATCGCGCAACTTTCCGCCCGATTTTTTGCTCATTTCCGCATTATTTGCATGGTTTTCCCGGAAACGTCCGGAACAATGCGCCGAGGCTGGCGAAACTGTTTTCTTCTCGTGGATAATGCCTGGCCGAGGGCGGCGCCCCTTCCTGCTGCCGGGTCGTGAACGGCGCGGGATTCGGCGGACGGCGAACGGGGCTGAGTCGCGCCGGCGGCCTGAATCGTGCGGGACATTCGGGCCGGGAACGGGAGAGGATTTTCGTCTCGCAATGCTTGCGCCGGGCGCGCCGAGTTGGCACCATTGGCGCAGGCACAACGCAACGGAGAGATTGCTTGGGATTCAGCGCCATCAACCCGCCGCCATCGCCGGACAACGTTCAAGAAACGCTTCTGGAATTTCCCGACAACCGCCTGCTGATCGATCTTTGCGGCGAATTTGACCGCAATCTTGCCCAGATCGAGCACGAGACCGGCGTCCAGATCATGCGCCGCGGCAACCATCTGGCCATCCACGGAGAGGCGGAGGCCCGGGCGCGCGCGGCCGTGGTGCTGCAGACGCTCTACGAGCGCCTCGAGCAGGGCCGCCCGATCGACGCGGGCCAGATCGACGGCGAGATCCGCATGGGCGGCGAGGGCGGCAGCGCGCCCGGCGGCGGCCAGCTGGAGATGTTCCGCGGCGACCGCGTCGAGATCCGGACCCGCAAGAAGCTGGTCGAGCCGCGCACCGAGGCCCAGAGGGCCTATGTGCGCGCGCTTTACGAAAACGAGCTGGCCTTCGGCATCGGCCCGGCGGGCACCGGCAAGACCTATC
>WFPZ01000226.1 GCA_015487335.1 Paracoccaceae bacterium | reverse complement strand
CTCGCCCAGATCAACGAAGACCCCGAGGTGGGCATTCTGGTGCTGGGCGCGGGCACCGACAAGAAAGGCCCCGGGCCGCTGGTGACGCAGCTGTCGCGCTCTTCGGGCACGCTGCCGGTACCGATCACCATCGTGCCGGGCGAATTGTCCAAGGAACGGCTGGAAGCCATCACCTGAGCCCAACTTAGAATCGTTCCAAGTCCTTGACTCGGGGTCGCGCCGGGCGCATATCTCGGACAACTGCAGAGGATACGCCCATGTTCATCCAGACCGAATCAACCCCGAACCCGGCAACGCTGAAGTTCCTGCCCGGCCAGACGGTGCTGAGCACCGGCACGGCAGATTTCCCCTCCGCCGAGGTGGCCGGCCGCTCGCCGCTGGCCAGGCGCCTGTTCGCGGTGAACGGGGTGCGCGCGGTGTTCCTGGGCTCTGATTTCGTGGCCGTCTCCAAGGCCGAGGACGTGGCGTGGGAACACATCAAGCCGGCGATTCTCGGGGCCATCATGGAGCATTTCCAGTCCGGCGACCCGGTCATCGAGGGCGAGGCCGAGGCCGCGGCCGTCGAGGATGACGGGCCCGACAGCCAGATCGTCGCCCAGATCAAGGATCTGCTGGACACCCGGGTGCGCCCGGCAGTGGCCCAGGACGGCGGCGACATCATCTTCCACGGCTTCGAGAAGGGCATCGTGTATCTGCACATGCAGGGCGCCTGCGCCGGCTGTCCCTCCTCGACCCTGACCCTGAAGATGGGGATCGAGAACCTGCTGCGCCACTACATCCCCGAAGTGATCGAGGTGCGCCCGGTTGCCGCATGACGATCTGACACTTGCATTCGACACATCGGCCGCGCATTGCGCGGCCGCTTTGGTTTCGGGCGGCCAGGTGCTGGCGCATCGCAGCGAGGAGATGGCCCGCGGACAGGCCGAACGGCTGTTTCCCCTGCTCGAAGAGCTTCTTGCCGAGGCCGGGGCCGGCTGGAAAGACCTCGGCCGCATCGGGGTGGGCATCGGGCCGGGGAATTTCACCGGCACGCGCATCTCGGTCTCGGCGGCCCGCGGTCTGGCCCTGTCGCTGGAGATCCCGGCGCTGGGGGTTTCCACCTTCGAGGCCCTGGCCCACGGCCTGCCGCGCCCGCTGATCGCCAGCGTCGATGCCCGCGCCGGGCGGCTCTATCTGCAGCGGTTTGCCGATGGCGCGGACGAGCCGCCGATGCTGGCCAGCAGCGACAGCCTGCCCTCGGACTGGTTCGCGCCGGGGGTGCGGGTGGTGGGCCACGCCGCGCCCGAACTGGCCGCTCTGCTCGGCGGGCAACCCGTGCCTGCCGCCGTGCCGCTGGCCCGGGCCATCGCTGCCATCGCCGCCTCCCGCACGGCAGACCGGGCCGCCCGCCCGGCCCCGCTGTACCTGCGCCCGGCCGATGCCGCCCCGCCGCGCGACAGCGCGCCGGTCATCCTGCCGTGACGGACAGCCCGGAAGCGCTGGCCGCGCTGCACGCGCGCTGCTTCACCTCTCCGCGCCCCTGGAGCGCGGCCGAATTCGCCACCCTGCTGGAAGAGCCGTCGGCGTTCCTGGTGGCCGCGCCCCACGGTTTTGCCCTGGGCCGGGTGCTGGCCGACGAGGCCGAGCTGCTGACCATCGCCGTGGCACCCGAGGCCCGCGGGCGCGGTCTGGGCCACCGGCTGATGGAGGGGTTCGAAGCCGAGGCCGCCCGGCGCGGCGCCACCCGCGCCTTTCTGGAAGTGGCCGAGGACAATGCCGCCGCGCTGCGCCTCTACCGGGCTCGGGGCTACGGCGAATCCGGTCGCCGGCGGGGCTATTACCGGCGCCATCCGGCGCCGGCCGCCGATGCGCTGCTGATGGCACGCGAACTGACAGCCGGATGATTTCACCCCAAGGGCGATTAGCCGGCGAAATGGCAAAAATCTGATGGACCGGATGGTAAAAAGCTATTGACCCTCCGCCATGGCTGCGGCCTAAATTGCGGACGATCATATCAGATCTGCTCGCTCAACAGGGAAGCGCCGGCATGGTGGCGGCGGCTTCCCGAAAATAACAACTGGGAGACAATTCATGACCCTGATGCAGAAATTCCTTGGCGCGGCAGCCACGCTTGCGCTGAGCGCCGGTGCGGCCCTCGCGGAGCCCGCGATCGTCTTCGATCTCGGCGGCAAGTTCGACAAGTCGTTCAACCAGGCTGCCTACGAAGGGGCGCAGCGCTGGGCCGAGGAAACCGGCGGCACCTATCGCGAGATCGAGCTGAGCTCGGAAGCCCAGCGCGAACAGGCGCTGCGCCGCTTTGCCGAGAACGGCAACAACCCCATCGTGATGACCGGCTTCGCCTTCGCCTCGGCGCTCGAGGCCGTGGCCCCGGATTTCCCGGATACCAAGTTCGCGATCATCGACATGGTGGTGGATCAGCCCAACGTGCGCTCGGTCGTCTTCAAGGAGCACGAAGGCTCCTACCTGGTGGGCGTGGCCGCGGCCAAGG